>JALQSZ010000044.1 GCA_023264135.1 Acidimicrobiales bacterium | reverse complement strand
GTTCGTAGTAGCCGACCTTCTTGAAGAGGGCTTCTTTCGAGGAATTGATGTGGCGAACGAAGTCGATGATGCCGCCGGCGTATTTGAAAACGACCGGTTCAGGGTTCGTGGCATCGGGACGCTTGTCCTGGAAACGAATCTCGAGACCCTTATTGAGGAAGGCCATCATCTGGAATCGCTCGAGCAGCGTCTGTGCGCGGAAAACGGTTTCGTCGAAAATGGTGGGGTCGGGCCAGAACCGGACCGTGGTACCGGTGCGACCCTTCGGCGCCTTCCCGCGCACCTCGAGTTTGGTGGTGAGCTTTCCGCCGTTGGTGAAGTCCATGTAGTGGCGGTTGTCGGAGTGGTCGATTTCGACCTCGACACGCTCGGACAACGCGTTCACCACGGAGATACCCACACCGTGAAGGCCGCCGGACACCTTGTAGCCGCCACCGCCGAACTTTCCGCCAGCGTGAAGCACGGTGAGCACGACCTCGGCCGCACTCATCCCCTTCATCTTCGGATCGGGATGCTTATCGACCGGAATACCGCGGCCATCGTCGACGACCTCACAGCCCCCGTCGGGCAACAACGTGACGTCGATTCGCGACGCGTGACCGGCCATCGCTTCGTCGACGGAGTTATCGACGACTTCGTAGACCAAATGGTGCAGACCAGCTGGACCAGTTGATCCGATGTACATACCGGGTCGTTTGCGCACCGCCTCAAGACCCTCGAGGATCGTGATGTCTTTTGCGCCGTACTCTTCGGTGGTTTTCGCCACGCTTTGGGCTTCCCCTTACCGGTACTACGCCGGTGTCTTGATTACGAGATCAACAGGTACAAACTGCGAATTCGACGTTCGAACTGCGTCTGTCACAGCCCGAAGATCCTACCAGCGACACGCGTGTTTTCCGGGTATTACCAGCGGCAAATCATCGTGCGTCGGCGCACGAATGCAACAGGGTCAACCAGCCTGTTCTGGACGAACTCGTACATCGATCGCGTCGATTGCATCGCGACCCAACTCTGCGCGAAGTCGTTCGATGAGATCGTGTTCAAGGAATCGCAATTGTGTTGCCCACGCGGGATCCGACACCGCAACAACAAGCGTTGTCCCCTTCATCGCAACTGGCCGACTTTGTGCAGCAACCGCATCGCCAACGAGTTCGGGCCACCGTCCAAAAACGCGCGTGGTCACGTCAGCCGAGGGTCCACCGAGATGACGAACGATGCGGTCGAGACTTGCATGCATCGACACCGGATCACCGGTTGACTCCTCAGGTAATGGTTCCCACGGCATGGTCGAAGTGTACGGACCGCAGCGGCGAGAGCGCCGTAGGACAACGTTTTCCGGCGTTTCTGACGTACTTGGGCCTAGTCAGGTCGAATGGTCGCGTTCGAAACGCGCAACACCAGTTCCGGAGATGCTCCCGGCGGGAGTCCAGCGGCACTCGACAACACGGTTTGTCCTGGAGGCAAATGTTCGAGGAGCGCAGCGCTTCGATCGGGATCGAGTTCGGAGAAAACATCGTCGAGCAAAAGAATCGGTGAGCTTCCCGTCGCATCAGTCACCACTCGATGCGCCGCAAGACGGAGTGCCAACGCAAGCGAACGCTGTTCTCCTTGCGATGCGTGCGTTCGCGACGGCAATTGATCGAGATGCAGCACAAGGTCGTCTCGATGCGGACCAACAAGTGAGACGCCTCGCCGCAATTCATCGCGTCGAGCTGCTTCAAGGGCGGCTGCTAACCCTTGAGTTCTCCACGGTGCGTCGTAGGTGACGGTGACGGGAACCGGGCGGCCCGCCACTTGGGAGTAGGCGAGATCGAGTGCCGGACCGAGTTCTTGAACGAGTTCATCGCGTGCATCGGCAAGGGCCTCGCCGGTTTCGATCAACTTGGTGTCCCACACCAACAACGTGGCTTCGACTTCTGGACTGAGTCGGCCCCCCGCTTGTTTCAGTAGCGCATTTCGCTGTCGGAGAATGCGATCGAGGTCCGACCGCAACGAATCGAATGCGGGCCGGCGGGCCACTAACGCGTCATCCAAATAGCGGCGTCGCTCGGCCGGACCACCTTTCACGAGTTCAAGGTCGTCGGGTGCAAACACCGACACCCGAAGCGCGCCAAGGAGATCGCGAGTTCTCGCCAATTTTTGTTTGTTGACCTGCACTCGACCGCGTCCACTCGCGGCCAGTTCCGCCTCAATCAGCAGTTGGCGTCCTTCCCGTTCGCCTTCCGCTCTGATGATTGCCGAGTTCGCGCCGGCTCGAACAAGCGCATCGTTTGGCGCACCACGAAATGACGACAAGGTCGCGAGGTATCCAATCGCTTCCATGACGTTGGTTTTTCCTTCGCCATTTTGGCCAAGGAGTGCAGTGAGGCCTGGTGCAAACGAAATATCCGCGCTGGCATAGGACCGAAAATCGGTGAGCCAGAGACGAGCGAGGCGCACGTCAGTTACGGATCGGCATCAACAGATACAGGAACTCTTCGGTCTCGTTGCCGCGGATAAGGACCGGACTTGTTGGTCGGGCAATTTCAATCGTGATTTCGTCGGAAGGAGCAGCTTCGATTCCCGCACGCAGATATTCGGGGTTGAACGAAATCTCAAGTTCTTCGCCGACGTGACGAGCGTCGATGAATTCATCGGCCTTACCAACATCGAAACTTTCCGCAATGAGTTCGACGGAATCGCTTTTGATATCGAGGCGAATCTTGGTGTTTTCCTTGGAAAGAAGGCCTACGCGCTTCAATGCTTCGAGGAATGTCTCGCGTTCGATGGTGAGTCGGTTCGGATGCGAGTCGGGCGTTTTCGGAAGAAGGTTTTCGTAATCGGGGAAACTTCCCTCGATGAGTTGGCTGACAAGACGAACACCGTCGACCTCGAACGAAACATGTCGTTCGGCAAGACGAATGGTGACGCTCTCTGCAGTCGTGAGAAGACGATTGAGTTCTTTCAGCGCCGAAGACGGCACAAGAACTTTTTGTCCTTCAGTCAGGATCGAGGTGCCAGGAAGATCGCGAATCGCGAGGCGATAGGTATCGGTTGCAACGAGGCGGATACCGGTTCCTTGCGCAGAGATCGACACACCAGTGAGTTCGAACTTTCGCGATTCGTCGGTGCTAGCGGCAGAAACAACCTGCGAGATCGCATCGCGCAGCAATGCAGCGTCGATCGTTGCGGCGGACTCTGGTGCCTCGGGCATCGGCGGGTAATCAACCGCAATGGTCTTCACTGCGAATTGCGAACGCCCTGAACCGATTCGGACCTCGTTGTCGTCGGCCTCGAAGGTGACGGCACCTTCAGGCAGGTTGCGAACAATCTCGGTGAGAAGTTTCGCCGGCACGAGCACCGTTCCGTCTCTGGATCCAGAAACCGAGGCGGTGGCGATGATGGCTAACTCTTGATCACTTCCGGTGACCTGCAAATGATCGCCAACCAGCACCATGTTGAGACCCATGAGTGCTTGACGACCACCACTGCGAGTGGTGACGCCACGAGAGGCTACGGAGATGGCTTCGACGAGTGGATCTCGCTCACAACGGAACTTCACGTCGGCTCACTTTCCTGACAAACGGTCGAGCTTGTTGTCGTTATAAAAAAGAATGAGAAATAGGTAGTAGTGGTAATAAGCGTTGTGGATTGTGGACAACTCGGTATTTTCCCAGCGTAATGGGCGTTTTGTTGTCCCTGCGTCTTCCACAGTGGTCCACAGTTTGAACGGTGGGAGTGACAGCGCGGGGGATCACCCACACGTCGTCCACTCTTCATGCAGTACCGCGCGCGCCCTCGTCCACCGGGTTGTCCACCGCGCGAGTGTTCGGAATCACGCGCGCCTGTTCGGAGATCGAGGAGGTTGAGGGTCATGGTTCTCAACTGTTCCTGATGCGCTGGGTGAGCTCGGTGACCTGGTCGTAGATCTGGCGGCGCTCTTTCATGAGACCACTGATCTTCTCGACGGCGTGGATCACGGTGGTGTGATCGCGCCCGCCGAATTCTCGAGCGATCGCCGGGTAGCTCAAGTCCGTCATCTCTCGCATGACGTACATCCCGATCTGACGAGCGGTCACCAATGGGCGACGTCGGCTCTGACCGCGGATTTCGTCGATCGTGAAATCGAACATCTCCGAGGTCTTCTCGAGAATGAGTGCAGGCGTGATGGGACGAGGTTGCGTGTTGGTGAGGATGTCGCTCAGCACACCCTCGGCCAGTTCCACGGTCAGCGGATTGCCCGTCAGGCTGGCAAAGGCACACACACGAATGAGAGCACCCTCAAGTTCACGAATGTTGTTGGTGATATTTGAGGCAATAAATTCAAGGACATCTGGCGACGGAGCGATGGGTTCACGCTCGGCCTTCTTGCGCAGAATGGCGAGACGAGTTTCGAGTTCCGGTGGATTGATCTCGGTGATCAGGCCCATTTTGAAGCGGCTGCGGAGGCGGTCCTCGAGGGTGGAAATGGCGTCGGGGGGACGATCCGACGACAACACGATTTGGGCGTCGGCCTGATAGAGCGACTCGAAGGTATGGAAGAGCTCTTCCTGAATACCCTCTTTGCCCTCGATGATTTGAATGTCATCAAGAAGAAGAACGTCGGTTTCGCGATAGCGCTTCTTGAATTCCGGCATGGTGTTGTGGCGGATGCCCTCGACGTACTGATTGAGGAATTGTTCGGTCGAGACGTAGCGAATTTGGTAGCCGGGGTAGATCTCGCGCACGTAGTTGGCGATGGCCTGGAGAAGGTGGGTCTTTCCAAGACCAGCGTCGCCATAAATGAAAAGCGGGTTGTATGACTTCGCCGGGGTCTCGGCCACGCTCAGTGCCGCAGCATGAGCGAACCGGTTCGAGGTGCCGGTGACGAACGCGTCGAAGGTGTAGCGAGGATTGACGGTCAGGCTGAGTTCTTGTTCGGGAACCGCAGTTGTCCCCATCGCCGCCGAGGTTGTCCCCAGATTTTGTGGGTCATTGGGGACATCCTCGCCCCTCCCTGTGGATGGGGCTGGGGAGAAGTTTGATGACGCGGGAGCGACATCGGTTTGGACATCGATTGCCAAACTCACACCGCTGTGGCCGATATCGGCGAGGGCGCCGCTCACCAAGGTGAGATAGCGCGTCTCAATGCGTTCTTTGACGACCGAACTGGGAACGGCGACCGAAAGAACGCTGCCATCGAGACCGAGCG
This sequence comes from Acidimicrobiales bacterium, assembly GCA_023264135.1. Lineage (GTDB taxonomy): Bacteria > Actinomycetota > Acidimicrobiia > Acidimicrobiales > Acidimicrobilacustridaceae > Acidimicrobilacustris. The sequence continues at coordinate 4,530 of JALQSZ010000044.1, read as the reverse complement.
GGGTCACCATGGAAAACGTCGTGAGCCACACGGCCTCGGACACCTGTTCGCGCAACGCGACGGTGCACGTCGTCCACAACTGTTCGGCTTGGTCCACCTGCACGAAAGCCCCTGACAATGGGATTGGTTCCACAACTGCGTCCACACTTGTGGAAAACGCCAGGCTCTGTCCACACGAAGTGGTCCGCCGCGGTTTTGCACAGGTGTGCCCCGGTCACGAGCGTCGCTGCCGAGGCCCTGTGGACGGGCGCGGGACCGTAGCACTTCACTGATGTTGCTGCATCCGGGCTCCACCCTCTAGCGTTGTCACCCGAACAGGTGTCGGGCTCCTTGCGCACGCGTCAGGCCGGGCCCGTTTCCACACCACAATCCATGTCTATGAAGCAACGATCCGTGGACCCCCTTCTGGGTTTTTGGATCACGGAGGCCCCTCGTGAAGCGTACGTTCCAGCCCAATAACCGCCGTCGGGCGAAGAAGCATGGCTTCCGTTCCCGCATGTCCACCCGCGCCGGACGCAATGTGCTGCGGTCGCGTCGGCTTAAGGGCCGTCGACGTCTGTCGGCCTGATCTGGCGGGTTCGTGATCGCCGCACGTTCCAAGAACTGCGGCGGCGCGGTCGTCGGGTCCGTAGTGGCACCGTGTCGGTGACCATGTTGGCTCCATCTTCAATGATCAGCGAGGAGCCGCCTCGCGTCGCGTTCGCGGTGTCCCGCAAAGTCGGAACCGCGGTGGTTCGCAATCGGTTGCGCCGACAGGTACGCGCCCATTTGGGCGAACTTCGCGCGCAGGATCCGGACCGATTTCCTTCTGGCGCTTGGCTTTTTGCGATTCAGCCCACCGCCGCCGAAGTTGATCGTGAAACGTTGTTTCGCGATGTCGACAGCTGCCTTGATCGTCTCGTGGTGACAGCCCAATGAGCGCGGCGTGTCAGCACGAGCACGATTCCGCGTCGGCAATTGATGTGCCGCGTCACCTTTCGATTCCTGCGCGTCTGACGGCACGGTGTGTCCGCGGCTATCAATGGTTGTTTGCCGGCAGGGTGTCGCCCTGCCGTTACGTCCCCTCCTGTTCGTCCTACGCCCTCGAAGCTCTCGAGGTGCACGGGTTCGTTCGGGGTTCCTGGTTGTCGATTCGACGACTGGGCCGGTGCCATCCTTGGGGTGGATCCGGATGGGATCCCGTTCCCGATAGGAAGGCCGCCTAGTCAATGGAAGCGTTTTTTAAAGCCTTCGCGTCAGTGTTGGCGTTCTTCTACGACATCACCGGGAACTATGCCGTTGCCATCATCCTGCTGACGTTGGTCGTCATGATCATCGTGACGCCGCTGACCCTCAAGGGCACGCGCTCGATGATGGTCATGCAGCAACTGCAGCCGGAGATGAAGAAGATCCAGGCTCGGTACAAAGACGATCGACAGAAGCTCAACGAAGAACTGCTCAAGTTTTATAAGGAAAACAGCATCAATCCGCTGGGCGGATGCTTGCCCTTGTTGGTGCAGATGCCGGTGTTCCTTGTGCTGTACCAGGTGCTTCGTGGGCTGACCCGCCGAGTCAGCGATCTCGGTGCCGATGTCGGTTGGGTCTCAAGCCAGTTCGGGCTTGGCAACACCCCCAGCAAGGCGCCGGCCTACGAACGTGTGTTCGATCCAAACTGGATCAATCACTCGACGAAGATGTACCAAAATCTCTCAACCTCCTATCAGATGGAGGCATTTGGCCTCGATCTGTCGGAGAGTGCGAGCAAAGCAATGCAGCAGGGCATCGGACATGCCCTGCCGTTCCTTGTTCTGATCGTGATTGTGGCCATTAGCGGCTTCATTCAGCAGCGACAGATCCAAGGTCGAAACCCTGGAGCGCAAACCAACAACCAGCAGCAGATGATCATGAAGATCATGCCGTTCTTCTTGCCGGTGATTTCGTTTGGTTTGCCCGCCGGTCTTGTCCTGTACTTCGCGGTGTCGAACCTCTACCGAATCGGTCAGCAGGCGTTCATTTCGAAGAGCATCTACGGCATCAGTGCCCCCGACGGCACCAAGTCCTGGAAGCATCTCTTTGGTTTCGGCGTGCAGCCCAAGGCTGCCCCGAAGGCCAAGAAGTCAGGGTCGAAGTCAATCAGCGCCACCTCTCGCCCGGCCAAGAACGCCGGCGCCAAGGGCGGCGCAGCGAAAGGCTCGACCAAGGCACCAGCCAAAGCTGGCGCCTCCAAGGGCGGCCGGACCACCGGTCGCACCACCACCAGTTCCCGAGACACCAAGGGCAGCGATTCCTCCAAAGGCACCGGCTCCGGTACCGATCGCGCTGCGTCGACTCCGTCGACCCCCTCGTCCGACGCCAGCGATGGATCACCGTCGCAGCCGTTGCAGCCTCGGGTGCGCAAGAAGAAGAGGTAACACCACATGGAGTGGGTGGAAATCACCGGCCGCACCGTTGAAGAAGCAAAGGATGCGGCACTTGACCAGCTCGGCGTCGACACCGTCGATGCAGAGTTTGAAATCCTCGAGGAACCTTCTCGAGGATTATTCGGGAAGATGAAAGGCCAAGCTCGAGTTCGCGCTCGCATTGCGCCGACCAGTCCCCGACCGAAGGTTGAACGACGAGATCGTCGCAAGAAGGGCAGTGGCAACGGCGGTGGGCGCAAGCAATCGCAGCGTCCCGCAACCCCCGCTCCTGATGCAGCGCCGGCAGCACCAGCATCCAATGGCAAACGCCCCGACCGCCGCCGTGGCGGTCAGAAGGCTGCGCCCACCGAGAAGGAAAACACCACCGTGACCGAAACAGTTGACGTCGATCTGGCCGAACACACCCGCATCGTCACCGAGTTCCTCGATGGCCTTGTCGATGCCTTTGATCTTGAGGGCCGCGTCGAAGCGGTGTCCATCGATGACGACACCAGCGAGGTTCGTGTCGAAGGTCGTGACCTCGGCATCCTCGTAGGACCGAAGGGCAACACCCTCGCCGCCATTCAAGAACTTTCCCGCACCGTGATTCATCGCAAGGTGTCGGGGACTGCCGCTGGGCGAGTTCGTCTCGATGTTGCCGGCTATCGCCAGCGTCGCCGCGAGGCCCTCGAGCGCTTCACCCAGGGTGTGGCCGAGGAAGTTCGGACCTCCGGTGTGCAGAAAGCACTTGAGCCGATGGGATCGGCCGACCGCAAGATCGTGCACGACACCGTGAACGAACTCGACGGTGTCTCCACCATTTCTGAGGGTGACGAACCTCGTCGCCGAGTGGTGATCATTCCGTCCTGATCGCCGCCAACGCTTCGTCCAATGGCCCCGCCTCGTGCGGGGCCATTGTCGTTTTCGGGCGGCGACGGGTTGTCGGTTGGAGATGGCCGAGAGGTCCTCGCCGGGGTGCGACAATGACGAGGTGCAGCCCTCTCCCCCATTGCTCGAGGTTCTCGAACGAGCTCGTCGCCTCGGTGTCCTTGGTCCGGGACCAGTGCTCGACCACGTTGCTCATGCCGAAGGGTTCATTTCCTCACTGGATGGCCTCGCGTCGGGCTCGCTCGTCATCGACCTCGGGTCGGGAGGTGGGATTCCGGGACTCGTGATCGCCGAAGCCCGACCCGATCTTCAGGTTGTGCTACTGGACTCCCTTGAACGTCGGGTGGCATTGCTGGCCGAGGCGGTCGTGGCCATGCATTGGCAGGGGCGGGTACGGGCGGAATTGGCTCGAGCCGAAGAGACGGGCCGGTCTCCCGACTGGCGAGGCCAGGCAGATGCGGTGACCGCTCGATCCTTTGGTCCCCCGGCCACAGTGTCGGAATGCGCCGCTCCCCTCTTGCGGCAAGGCGGACTGCTCATTGTGAGCGAACCCCCCGAAGAGACTGACCGCTGGCCAGCAGCGGGCCTGGCGCTTCTGGGCCTGACCGACGAGGGCACACCGGTTCCCGGGATGCGCCGTTTGGTCCAAACGCAGTTGTGCCCCGAGACCTACCCCCGGCGGGTTGGTCTCCCCGCCAAGCGACCCCTGTTCTGACCTTTGGGGGTGTTTCACGTGAAACACTCATCATCGAGTTCGCGCCTGAGTCCCGACTGTTTCACGTGAAACAGTCGACGACTGGCCAGCCCCGTTCTGTTCCGCCACCGATCGTCGGGGCGCTCGAGAGCGGCTCCGTTGGTAATCCTTGACCCGAGGAGCCGGGACGGGCAGGATGGCGGCTGCTTCATCGTGTCTCGCGATGGTTGCTCTCCGACTGCGGTGTGTGCCGCCAAATCCGAGTTGGGACGCATGGAATCTGACGAAACTGGTAGCGACGGGGGAGAGCACGGCGTCAAGATGCCGCCGAACATCTCTGCCGCCGAAGCGGTGGTCGAGGCAGCTCGGCCGATTTCCGCCGAACGGCCCCTTCCCCGAGTCATCGCGGTCGCCAATCAAAAGGGTGGCGTGGGCAAGACCACGACCGCCGTCAACGTGGGGGCGGCTTTGGCGCAAGCGGGTAATCGAGTCCTGGTGGTTGATCTAGACCCGCAAGGCAACGCCTCCACCGCGTTGGGGATCGAGCATGGTGCCGGAATCCCTGACATC
>JALQSZ010000449.1 GCA_023264135.1 Acidimicrobiales bacterium | reverse complement strand
CGCTTGGCCCCGACATCAGCGATTCGTGGGCAGGTGCAACGGCGAATGGCGTTGTGACTCGAACCGTTCGTGACACCGCCGCACTTCTCGACGCGATTTCCGGACCAATGCCCGGCGACTTCCACGCTGCGCCCGCACTGCCCGGCCCGCTTTCGGGCGAAGTCGGGCGCGACCCAGGCTCACTTCGAATCGGACTACTCGATCACCCGTTGCTGCCGGGCACCGAAGCGTCGCTCGAAATGACGAAAGCGATTGCGTTCGCCGCTTCGCTTCTCGAACAACTCGGCCACAACATCGAGGACTCGCACCCCGAGGCGATGGGCGATGCGCAGTTCACCGATGCCTTCACGACTGTTGTTGCGACTCATGTTGCGCACGATCTCGATGCATGGGGTCGAGTTCTTGGACGCGACATCACCGAGGTCGATGTCGAAGAACGCAATTGGATGTTTGCGGCCATCGGCCGTTCGTTCACTGCACCGCAATACCTCGACGCGATTTATTGGCAACAAGAGTGGTCGCGTCGCATGGCGACGTGGTGGAAAAACGCGTTCAATCCCAAAGGCCTCGACATTCTCTGTTGCCCCGTGATCAACGGAACTCCGCCAGAAATCGGATGGCTAAGCGATCCGATCGAAGGGCTCGCACGCGTCACATCGATCATGCAGTACACCGCGCAATTCAATGTCACCGGACAACCAGCGATTTCGCTTCCGCTGTGGTGGAGCGATGCAGGCCTTCCTGTTGGTATTCAGTTTGTTGCACCGTTTGGTCGAGAAGATCTTCTGATTCGACTTGCATCGGAACTCGAAGCGGCATGCCCTTGGCACGACCGGATTCCAGCAATCCACGGTTAATTCACTTTCGAACGCGAAACGACCCGGCACAAAAGGCCGGGCCGTTGTCGTTTTCAGATGTCGCGTGAACTCAGTACGCGCGTGCTTCTTCTGGTTCCTCATCAAGAACGCTGTCGGATGGGCTGAGGAATCGCCATACCAAACCAGCGATGAGCGCACCGACGATCGGCGCGACCCAGAACAGCCACAGCTGACCGAGCGCCCAACCACCCTGCACAACCGCAGGACCGGTCGAACGAGCGGGATTCACCGAGGTGTTGGTCACCGGGATCGAGATGAGGTGAATCAAC
>JALQSZ010000448.1 GCA_023264135.1 Acidimicrobiales bacterium | reverse complement strand
GGCAGCAACGACCTTGAGGCCTTCGCGAACAAGTGCCTGTGCAAGAACGGTTGCGGTTGTTGTTCCGTCACCAGCGACATCGTTGGTCTTGGTTGCAACTTCCTTGACGAGCTGCGCACCCATGTTCTCGAAAGGATCTTCGAGTTCAATTTCACGAGCGATGGACACACCATCGTTGGTGATGGTCGGTGCACCGAACTTCTTGTCGAGGACAACGTTGCGACCCTTCGGGCCGAGCGTCACCTTGACGGCGTCAGCCAGTGCGTTCACACCGGCTTCGAGGGAACGACGTGCGTCCTCGTCGAACTTGAGCATTTTTGCCATGTGTCAGATTCCGATCACTTGATGACCGCGAGGACATCGCGGGCGTTGAGGATGAGGACGTCTTGGCCATCGACGGTGATTTCGGTGCCGCCGTACTTGGAGTAGACGACGGTGTCGCCCTTCTTGACGTCGACGGGGATGACCTCGCCGGTCTGCTCGCTGCGACGGCCGGGGCCGACGGCGAGAACTTCACCCTGCTGGGGCTTTTCTTTGGCGGTGTCGGGGATGACCAGACCGCTGGCGGTCGTTGCTTCGCTTTGTCCGGGAAGGACCACGATGCGGTCTTCGAGGGGCTGAAGGTTCATAGCTGGAGCCTCCGTAGGCAGTTGTTACTGACAGTGGGTAGTAGCACTCGCGGGATGCGAGCGCTTAGCACTCTCCGCGTGGGACTGCTAACGATAGGCCCACGGCCACCGGGATCACAACCTGAGCGGCGCAGAATTTCAGGCCACGGAGTTCAGACCAGCGTCGAGACCAATTTCAGGTTCGGGTCCGCTCCGGTATCAAGCGGCGAGGGGCCATCGGACTGCAGTCGATACCAGCCGGCGGCGGCCACCATGGCGGCGTTATCGGTGCACATCGCCCGGCTGGGCAGGAACGCCCGCAAGCCATCGGCCACACAGGCATCGAGCAGGCGTTCGCGCAGGAGCGAATTGGCTGCCACTCCCCCGGCGAGGCACAACCCTTTGGCGCCGTGATCGCGCGCGGCTCGGCGAGCTTTGGTGACGAGCACATCGACCACCGCTTCCTGGAACGCGGCCGCCACGTCGGCGTTGTCGACATCGGGATTCTTGCGCACATGGTTGATCACCGCGGTCTTGAGTCCACTGAACGAGAC
>JALQSZ010000447.1 GCA_023264135.1 Acidimicrobiales bacterium | reverse complement strand
GCGGACATCGGCGAACCCGAGTTGTTGTTGATCGTGATACGCATCGGCTTTGTGAAGAACGTGTAGCGAGGACGTTGCCAATCGCCGCGCGGCGCCCAACTTCCATCGACAGTCGCGCAACCGATGAACTGACCTTGAGATGGGCAATTCGCGCCCGTTTCGGCAGAATACGGATTCGAGAAGAACGCCTGCGCTGACGATTGCGAAAGAGTGAACGGAGCATCGGAACTTCCGACGAAGACAATCTCTTCCGTACCGGCGTACATCGCTGCCGACTGGAACTGGATCGCGCCGATATCGCGGAACGGATTCGGCGTCAGTATTCGCGCACCGTAGATGTTGCCGTTCTGATGATCGCGTAACTCACCGTACTTGCCGCTTGTGGCAACACAGGGATCTCCGGTCACACTTCCCGCTACGCCACACTCAGCTTTCGGCACCGTGAGCGCGAATTTTCCGCCGAGCTTGTTCGGGGCGGTGAACTTCGACGTCCTGTTCTCAAGAATGAAACAGGTACCGATCTCCGCCGCCGAAAAGAATCCGGACCGCGTGAACTTGCTGCAGAACTCGTCGATGTTCGGCGAGTCGTCAGCTGCTGCGGACCGAGACGAACCATCGGTCCGCTTCGCGTCGATGACGCCATCGGAACACGCAGTGGTCAGGAGCCCAATACTCAGTACAAACGCGACTGCGGCACATCGATGCCATCGATTCATTCGATCTCTCCTCAATCTCAGAAGTTCTTGACGTTGATGGTGACGATTCGATCAGAGTCCGAATCATTCATCGTCGGCGTATCGCACTTGATCGTGAATGCAGCGGTACGACCATTGACCACACACTACGATTGGTTCACCCACTTATTGTCGACGTAGGCGAGTTTGACCGTGATGTCCACCGGGATGCAGAGCGGAATGGCCGTACCCATCGGTCTGTACTCGACACAATAGGAGGCGGTCCACGACTGCTCATCGTTCGAGTTCGTTGAGCGATAGCCGCCGATGAACGCCTGACCCCCCCAAGGGATCAATTCAACGCCGCTCGTCGCTACCGGATCGACCAGGAAACCACGGCCAGGAGATGCCGGTGAACTGGCGGACATCGGCGAACCCGAGTTGTTGTTGATCGTGATACGCATCGGCTTCGTGAAGAACGTGTAGCGAGGACGTTG
>JALQSZ010000446.1 GCA_023264135.1 Acidimicrobiales bacterium | reverse complement strand
CATTCAGTGTCGTTTTGTTCAATCGACACGACAATTCGCGACTAACGCACGGAGTTAGCTGTAACCGCCGGAAAGGTCAACAACGAGATGCGTCGCGTTTTGCGTACGCAGGCAGATCTGCCCCGCACCGAGACCAACTGTTCCCACCGGCACCACAACATGTGCCGCTTTTGTTTGACCAGTCATGAGATTCAGAACCGCAGTTTCTGAACCCGGTGATGGCGGCGTTGAACATGGAAAGACTGACACCCAGCCTGGAGCGCGTACATCGGTTGCGGCGATGTTCACTTCAACCGCCGTTGATCCGACCGCGGCTTTCCCTGTTCCGGTGACTTGCACGGGAACATCCTGTCCGCCATTCACGAGACCAATCGAAGTTCGCGAATCAAGAACTCGAACGGGTGTCGTAATCGAAAGATGTTGGCCAGATGCGCCGACATACCCAAAGACATCGACAATCACGTCGGCTCGATACTGCGAATAAATACAGATCGAGCCGGCTTGCGAGAGCGGGACAATCGCTTCGTTGCCAGAAGGCCACTTGATCCCGTAATTCACGTTCGCAACGACCGGATGGGTACCGCCGCATTGCCAGGCCGTGAGATAGCCAGGCCCAGTCGCGCCATCTGCCGCAATTCTGATCACTGCCGCAGTCGCGCCGACCGGAACGCCAGCATGACCAACGATCGGAACATCAATCACTCCGCCCGCAGGAACGGTTGCCGATGGACGTGTATCAAGAACGCGCGCAGGCGTCACCGGAATAACTCCCGTTGACATCGCCGAGTCGTACCGACCCTGAAGATCGACAATGAGGTGCGTGCTTGTTTGCGCGTAAAAGCACACAGTTCGCTCGGCGTTGAGTCGAACCGTGACCGAATTTCCTACGACCGCTCCTGCTGCGTAATTCAGCGATGCGGCAACAGGCGGATCACCACAGGGATAGGCAGTGAGATACCCAGGACCAGCCGCTCCATCGACGGCAACGTTCAGCGTGACCGCCGTTGTCGTCGCGGTCGTCTGTCCCGAAAGATCGAGTGTGAAGACTTCTCCCGATTCAAGCGCGCGAGTCCATGTAGTTCCTGTCGCATCACGGGTATCGAGCACTCGGGTCGGACCCACCGACACATACCCACTCGAAGTAGCAACGCCAGTCGGACCGGGCTCATGAGAGAACGCGAGTC
>JALQSZ010000445.1 GCA_023264135.1 Acidimicrobiales bacterium | reverse complement strand
GGAGTTCCGGTGGCGATGATGGTGCCGAAATCGAGCACGTTGATGTACTCACAGGTACCCATGACGAACGACATGTCGTGCTCGACGAGAAGCACAGCGAGCCCCTCGTCGACAAAAGTGCGGAGCAACGAGGCCATTTCTTCGGTCTCTTCTTCGTTCAGACCCGAGGAAGGTTCGTCGAGCAAGAGCACTCGAGGATTGAGTGCTAGCGCTCGAGCGAGTTCAACCAGACGTGCTGTGCCGGTCGGCAACGTGCCCACCATGAACTCTGAAACATCGGTAAGCCCAACTTTGCGGAGAATTTCATCGCAAACATTTTTGGGGTCGAACCCTGACCGGTCCCAGGTCTTGCGCTGCTCGGCAGCCACAAGAATGTTTTCGCGAGCGGAAAGACTTCCGAAGACTTCGAGTTTCTGGAAGGTACGGGCAATACCCATACGAGCTCGCTTAAACGGGCTCTTTCTGGTGATGTCCTTCCCTTCGAAGAACACCTTCCCGCTTGTGGCTTCCTGGAGACCGGTGATGACGTTGAAGCACGTGGTCTTGCCGGCACCGTTGGGACCAATGAGACCAGTGACACGACCTTCGACGACATCGATGCTCGCACGTGAAACCGCTTGAAGAACACCAAACCGAACAACGACGTCCTGCGTGGAAAGAATCGGATCGGTCATCGTGCACCTCCCGGAACCATCTTCTTCTCATCGACAAGATCAGTGATCCCGAGCGCGCGGTCGAGTTGAGCGACCTTGTCTTCGGTGAACGGTCGAGTAAGCCCAAGATCGTTGATCTCGTCTTTCCCGATGTTCTGCTCACGTTCCTTTTCAACAAAGAGCTTCTTCTCGTCACGAGCGTCCTGACGCCATGGCAAGAGCCCAGCGAGATCGCGACCGGAGTAGAACACGGCTCCTTCAGGTCGATACGCCATCGCAATTGCCGCGATACCTGGACCGATGAGCGACAACTGTGTGAGCCAACTCGGGTTCCCGAAGACTTCGGAAATCGCAGGGAACGATGCAAGACCGAGGATGCCCATGAACGCAGCGATTGGGTACCGGACACCCTGCACAGCAAGCAACAGCACAATCGGCAAACCGGCGAACATTGGGAACGAGTCCACACGCAACGCGCCGGTTTGAAGACCGAGCATGCAGCCAGCGAAACCGGCCATTGCGCCCGAGAGCATGAACACGGCCATCTT
>JALQSZ010000444.1 GCA_023264135.1 Acidimicrobiales bacterium | reverse complement strand
GTTGGTTGCGGTTGGCGTGCTCACAGCGATTCGCAGGTATCGTTTCCGGCCGCGGAGGTCCACGCCGAAAAACACTTCGCGGGCTGCGGTAAGATCCACGGCCGCTTCGGTGTCAAGCGTCGTGAAGTTCGACACCACGGTGTCGTCTGACTCGCTAAGAACCAGCGTGGGACCGACGGCATTGGTGTTCACTTCGCTGCCCATGCAAACACGGATGGTGGCGTAGTTGCCGCCCTTCGTATCCATGTTGGCCGTCACAGTTGCGTTGTTCGTCAGCGCTCGCGGCGAAATCAAAAGAGTGTCATTCACAAGCTTCTGTTGAAGCATATCACAGGCTCCTTAGAGCAGAGTTTGAAGATTGAGCCCGGCCACGCGGCGGGGATTAACTGGCAGCGGTCTTCAGGCCAACAATCGGGCCTGCATCGGTGTTGGTGCCGTAGTCGTGAACGACAATATCAAAGCGCTCAGTGCCGCGAACTCCGATCTGGTCACGCTCCCACATCGACTGCCCGCCAACAGTTGCTTCGGTGCTGAACGCGATCGACTCGCCGCCACGGGCGCCGAACATTGCACCAAGACGGAATCCACCGAACACCACTGGGATCTGGCTGTTCGCCTCTGTCTTTGGAAAGACGGCCGAGGTGATGACAGGGTAGCCAAGGAACGTGTTTCGACGAATGCCGTTGACGATCTCGGACGCCTGCACGCCACCTGCAGCATAGGCCAGTTTCTGCATAACCTGATGCTCGAATGTCTTGTGGCAAATCCACGCGGCGCCGGGAAGGTCCGCATAGTCCGGAAGGCTGCCGATGACTTTGTTGAAGTCCGCCAACGTCAATTCCGACCACTGGTTTCCGCTGCCCAAGGTCAGACCTGGAGCAGTGCCGGCAGTCAACTCATCGAGACGCGACCGAAGTCCGGTAATTCCGCCGTAGGTGCTCGTGCCAGTGCCGTTGAAGGCGCAGTCGTCCTCTTTGTAGGCGAAGGAGTAGGCAATCTCACCGATCAGTCGATCCGCCAGCCCAAGGACGTTATCCGCGCTGAGTTCGTTGCTCATGCGAGTGATAACCGCCAGCTTGCGAGCCACCAGCGTGACGTTATCAAAACTCATCGTGCTTTCGGTAATGGCCGCGTTTTCTGCGGTGAAATACGCAGTCAATCCAGCAAGCTGTCGAGGCTCGGTTTTTGTGTCGCTGCTCATCGG
>JALQSZ010000443.1 GCA_023264135.1 Acidimicrobiales bacterium | reverse complement strand
GCACCGATTAAGGAATCTGACTTTCGCTTCGTTCGCAGTTTTGGCGATTGCCCTCACTGCTTGTTCGGGTGGCAAATCAAATGACACGAGTTCACAGGGTGGCAGCGCCACGACCAGTGCAGCTGATTCAGGCGGAGCCGCCACGACAGCGAAAACCGCTGCTCTGGACCCGTGCAGCGTCCTCACCTCCGCTCAGGTCGGCGCAGCACTCTCTCGGCCTGTTGGCACCCCAACCACAATCAAAGTCACTCCAGTTCCCCCAAACGGTTCGGCATGCAACTGGGAAGCGACGGCGAAGCAGGGTGAACTTATTTTCCGCACCGCTCGCGTCGACCTCTGGAAATGGTCAGATCTTCCAAGCGATTGGCGTTCGACGAACCCTTCACCTACGGCCTATGCAAATCGAATTTGCGATGGGAAGGACGTCGTCGCCACGAAGATCGATATTCCCGGTTTTGTTGCGTGCCGCACGGAATTTCTGACATACGTCGCAAACGACAAGTATTTGGCGATCGTTGGCGTTCCAAACTTGGCGAACTCACCCGAAGCGGAGACCGCATCGGTTCAATTGGCAAAAGATGTAGCTGCGCACTTGTAAGTCTTGCCAATAACTAGCCAACCGCCGCATTGCAACGCGGACAGGGCAGCACTTCTCGTAGTGGGCGTTGAGGGACTCGAACCCCCGACCCTCTCCTTGTAAGGGAGATGCTCTAGCCAACTGAGCCAAACGCCCGAAGGTGCCCAGCGTAGCCGTGGTCAGTCGAGGTGTTTTCCCGCTGCTGCCGGGTCGATTGTGTGAGTGGCGTTCACCCGCGCCAACGCCACCATTGCTTCGGCGGTTTCGAACTGAAGTTCTGGCAGCGCATCGGGAGCGAACCATTTCACTTCTACAATTTCTGGCGAGGTTGGGCGCACTTCACTGATTTCTGAAAGTGCTGCCGGACGAGCACGGAAGATCACATCAACACGTTGGGGATCAGCGTCTACGACCACCGCGGGTGGGCCGACGAGTTCTACGGCAATTCCAACTTCTTCGAACACTTCACGACGCGCGCCGACTTCGGGCGACTCGCCGCGCTTCAACAAGCCACCGGGGATGCCCCACTTCTTTCGATACGCCTGACGAACCAAGAGGATCGCTCCGTCGGGCCGCTCAATGACGCAGATGGCGCCCACGGTGTACGAAGGCGACACCGTACGAACCG
>JALQSZ010000442.1 GCA_023264135.1 Acidimicrobiales bacterium | reverse complement strand
GACCGCTTCAGGCACGCTGAGTGAGATGCCGGTGATCGCTTCAAAAATCTCGGCGGTGCGTCCGTAGTCGGTGCTGGGATGGTTGTAGAGAGCACCACGATTGCCGTGCACTAGGCGATCGGCTTCGGCGGTGACAGAGTCCCAGAGTGGGCTCGGTTGAGGGTCCACGGTTGCCTCCCTGCAGGCGGTGGTCAGTAGATCGTTTGTGTGAACTTGGCGAGCGACACGCCCTCATAGCGGCGGCACAAGTAATCAAGACTCACGAACATGGGGTCATAGGAGCCGTCTTCGACCTGGTGCTTGACGATGACGCCACGCCAATGCGCGTTGCCTTGCGGGCCCTTGTAGTCCTCGTCGTGAAGGTAGGCAGCGCCGGCGATGAGTGCGTGCTGGCTTCGACCAGCAACGAATCGAATCGCATAGTCGAGCGTCTGTTGGTGACCCATCGTGAAGGTGTGGCCGACTTGCTTGAGTCGACCTGCCGCTGCGCCGCCCAGCGGGCGGCCACTCATCGGCTGAACATACACATGGCAATAGCCAACGCCGTCGATGAAGACGGGGCGCAGATACTCATGCACGGTGAAGCCGTGCGAGGTGTAGTTCAGATCGTCAGTTGAGATGAGCCCGTGCAACTTGGCGTCGTCGTTCGTTGCCCGGTTGATTCGGTCTTCATGGTTGCCGAGCGTGATGTGCAGCTCAGGCTTGTAGATCTTCAACTTCTGCGCGCGCTGATGGTCTTGGTATCGCTCAAGCGGTGCGCAGAGAATGTCGAAGGCTTCGTTGGCTGCTTCGATGTCGTCGTGGTAGCGGCGACCCTCAAAAGATCGTTTGCCAACGTCGTAACTGCTGAGCGATGGCATGTCGGCGTGATCGCCAAGATGCACCACTACGTCAGGCTTGCGCTCGATGATGTAGGCACCGATCCATTCCAGGTGTGCGGTCGGCACTCCTGGCTTGGCTTGGGTGTCAGGAATGACCAAGTGCGTGCGCGTTGAATCCAGCATGCAGTCGCCCGTCTGTTGAGGGTCAGGAACTACCAGCGACGACGACCGCGATGGTGCACAGCCTCGTGGCGGTGCAGCTCGTCGGCGACGACCTGTTCGTCACCAACGTCGACCGCCTCAGCCGCGGCATCGAGCTCGGCGCCGCGAACGCCATGCTCGTCAAGGTCAACCAGATCGGCTCGCTCACGGAGACCCTCGACGCCGTCGAGCTCGCGCACC
>JALQSZ010000441.1 GCA_023264135.1 Acidimicrobiales bacterium | reverse complement strand
TGGCAGGTCGACTCCAGATCGGTCTCGGCGCCATCGAGCTCGGCAACGACCGAGGCCAGGGTGAGGGCCATGTTCGTTCCGGTGTCGCCATCGGGCACCGGATAGACGTTCAGACGATTAATCGTCTCGCGATGCGCGGCCAATGCATCGGCGTAGCCCCGGATGAGCGTCCGGAGGTCTTCGGCGGTCAGGCTGGTGGCGATCGACATCGGGCGAGAGACTACCGATGCCTTCGCTCCGAGGCGGAGGTGGCCGAAATCTGGCCAATTGGAGCCGGTCATCGGCCGAATTGGGTCCTCGGGGGGCCGCTGCTACCATTCGGCGTTCGATTCTTCTGACGTCCGGAGTGTGTAGTCATGGCAGCTGTATGCGAGGTGTGCGGAAAGCACCCATCGTTCGGTATGGCGGTAAGCCACTCCCATCGCCGCACCAAGCGCCGTTGGAACCCGAACATCCAGCGAGTTCGCGCCGTTGTCAACGGTTCAACCAAGCGCGTCAACGTGTGCACGTCGTGCCTCAAGGCCGGCAAGGTCGTCAAGGCAGTTCGCTGACCGTGTCTGCCGGTCCTTTGCAGGGAGTCGTCAAGTCCTTCGACCCGGTCTCCGGCGTCGGCACCATCATCTGCGATACGGATCTGAACGACTACGAGTTCACCCGCAGCGCCCTCGAGGGTTCGGTTTTCCGTTCCCTCCGACAAGGCCAGCGAGTGGTCTTTGATCTCGACGGTGGCTCATTGGCCATTCGTCTTCGTATGGGCTCCGAAGCCGATATGGGAACTCCTGGGTACGACCAACCGCACCCCGACAATGTGCAGCACCCTCAGGGCGGCACCGAAGGCTAAGTGCCACACGGCACACCTTGGGTTTCGGCGACGGAGAGCGTCGTTGAATCCTCTACGCTTCGCTGATTCACCAGAGGTTCACTCGGCAGCAACCGCTCGCCGAACACAACCACCACTCACGCGCAACGCGCATTCGACAACGACGTCGGAGGAAACATGGCCGGGCAGACCACAAACCAAAAGCTGATCGACTGGGTCGAACAGTGGCGTGAAATTCTGCAACCCGATGACGTGTATTGGTGCGACGGCTCGGCGGAAGAGTACGAGCGTCTGTGCGCACAACTTGTCGAAGGTGGAACGTTCCGCACGCTGAATGAAGCGAAGCGTCCGAATAGTTACCTCGCACTCTCCGACCCGGGCGACGTTGCTCGCGTTGAAGACCGCACCTACATC
>JALQSZ010000440.1 GCA_023264135.1 Acidimicrobiales bacterium | reverse complement strand
CATTCACGTTCGCGCCGGGGTGACGCTGGGCATGAGGCATGCCGCTGGTGTTGGCGTTTCCAAACCCGTGCGTCATGGCGACGACACCGTCTCGAAGGGTGTCATCGACCTTCACGATGCTTTCGACTGAGCCCCAACGATTGGAAACACGAACTTTGGTGCCGTCGGTCAGTGAATGTCGTTCCGCGTCGAACGGTGAGATGTAAAGCGGATTACTCGCAGCGCCTTTCGCCTTCAGCTTCTCAACATTTTGAAGTGCGGAATTGATTGTGTGTGAGGTTCGACGGGTAATGAGTTTCAGTGTGTCGGCGGGTTCTGCGAGCAATTCTTCGAATTGCTGGATGGTGCGCTCTTTGGCGATGCGCAGCATGGGCGGATCGCCATCAATCATTCCGTCGGGTCGCATGCGGTCGAGGAATGTTCCCGGCTCGATTTGTTCGAGGAGTGCGATGCCATCGGGAAGTTCGCGAAGCGTCGCGAGCGAAAGGCCGTGGTTGTTGAGCGCTGCGTCGTTGATGGCGGCGAGCATGTCGACCGAATCGGGGAACATGATCGGTGCCCCCGCTTTCTCGGCGATCGCATTGAAGATCTGTTGTTCTGTGCGTCGTTCGCCAATGGGGGGAACTATCGCTCCGGCCCACTGCACATAAGGCGTGACCTGGTTGCCTTGAACGAACGTGTTGAGATCTTCGCGTTCGAACCAATCGGTTGCCGGCAACACCCAGTCGGCGAGTTCTCCCGTTGCATTTCGATAGAGATCAACCGTGACGAGCAGATCTAAGGAGGAAAGTGCTTCGGCAAGTTCCGGACCACCACCCATGGTGAGGACGGGATTACCTGCTGCGACAAAAAGCGCCTTGATTGCGCCGTCGCGAATCATGTCGATGAGTAATGCACACGGGTGTGAGGAAACGGTGGGTCGATACGAACCCCACGGCGTGTCGAGAAACGCGTCGAGTTCGCCGCCTGCGGCCGCGGGAGCAGGATCGGTGCCGCGTGTCGAGGGGATGTTGCCGCCCGGTTGGTCGAAGTTTCCGGTGACGAGAGAAAGAACATGCATGAGCCAGTAGGCAAGCGCTCCTTGCCGACCCATGTTCACGCCGGTGGACATGTGAACCGATGCGGTTGGTGCGTCGGCGAATTCAAGCGCGAGTTGCACGATTTGGTCAGCGTCTATTCCGACAACGGGTGCAACAGCTTCGGCCGAAAACTGCGCGAGAAACTGCCTGAGTGTGTTGAGGTC
>JALQSZ010000043.1:4976-9737 GCA_023264135.1 Acidimicrobiales bacterium | reverse complement strand
CGCTCTTCGCGGCCTACGGGCGCCGGGGACTCCTCGGGGATTCGCTTTTCGACTGGTTTGGCCTGAGGCTTCCCTTCAGTACCGCTGGCGTGGTTCTTGCTCAAACCTTTATTGCCATGCCGTTTCTCGTCCTTACCGTTGAAGCGGCGTTACGCGGTCTCGACCATCGGAATGAAGATGCCGCACGAACGCTGGGTGCCTCGCGTTGGTACGCATTTCGTCGTGTGACGTTGCCGGCAATCCGTCCAGCACTCATTGCCGGAGCAGTGCTCGCGTGGGCCCGCGCTCTCGGTGAGTTCGGCGCAACGATCACCTTTGCCGGCAATTTTCCGGGACGCACCCAAACGATGCCGCTTTCGGTCTACCTCGCGCTCGAATCAAATCCCGGACAAGCGCTCGTCCTCAGTGTGCTCATGATTGCGATTTCGTTCGGCGTACTTCTCGGACTCCGTGATCAATGGCTCGGCGGTTCAACCACGAACGGCGACTCACGATGAGCATTCGAGCGCGCTTCTCTGTTCATCAAGGCGAGTTCAAACTCGAAATCGAACTCGCACTTGGCGACGGTGAAGTGCTTGCTGTTCTCGGACCAAATGGTTCGGGCAAGTCAACGCTTCTCAGAACACTCGCTGGTCTCCAGGCCGTCGATGCTGGCGATATCTCTATCAACGACACTGTCGTCGACGACGCCGCACACAAAACCTTCGTCACTCCAGAACAACGAGCAATCGGCGTGGTGTTTCAAGACAACGCCCTGTTCAACAATCTTTCCGTTCGCGAAAACGTGGCGTTTGGTCTTCGCGCTCGAGGTTTTTCACGAACTGTTGCCCGCTCAACAGCGAACGAATGGCTCGAACGTTTTGGCCTCAGTGAGTTTGCACATCGACGACCTTCAAATTTGTCTGGCGGGCAAGCACAACGAGTCGCGCTTGCCCGTGCACTCGCAGTAAGCCCCGGTCTCCTCCTTCTCGACGAACCAACTTCTGCGCTTGATGTACGCGCAAAGGCAGAGATTCGTCGCGATCTCCTCCGCCTTCGCCGCGACCATCCAGTCACCACCGTTCTCGTCACGCATGACCCGCTCGATGCATTCGCACTCGCCGATCGAGTCATCGTCCTCGAAGACGGCCGCATTGTGCAGAGCGGGACACTCGACGATGTTGCGAGTCACCCGCGGTCTCGCCATATCGCCGACATGGTTGGACTCTCGCTCGTTCGCGGCGATGTTCGCGACGGCGTCCTCACTGCGACGTCGGGGGCGCGACTGGTTGTCCCCGCAGATTCACCGTCAGGGCCATCGGTCGCGTCGATCCGGCCAGCGGCGGTGAGTCTTCATCGGACCGAACCCGAGGGAAGCGCTCGCAACGCGTGGGAGATGACCATCGTCGACCTCGACCGTCATCCCGAACGGGTTCGAGCCCGACTGTCCGGGCCCCTTGCGCTTCTTGCCGAACTCACCCCCGCCGGAGCTGACGCCCTTTCCCTCCAGGTGGGCGACACGATCTGGGCATCGGTGAAGGCCAGCGAAATCACGGTGACCCCCGATTTCGGGTCCTAACCGTCCCGCTCCAACCAATTGCCCGACACGCCGTTCCTCCCGATAGGGTGAGGGGACCGATTTGGGCCGCGGAGAAGCGTTCGCAGCCTGACCGGGCGGATAAAGACTCGTGGTGGTCTTGGCTGGTCACCAACGTTCTTTGTCGCTCTGGACCTCCCCAGTTTGTCCAGAGCCGTACGGCACGCAGCGGCCGGTCTCCTCGTGGGTGAGGGACGGATCATTGCGGAGCATGACCGGTGCCAACCGGGGAAACGGCACCACGAGCGGACACACCCAAATGTGTTCGCACGAAACTAACAAGGACTTCTGTGCCTGAACTCAACGAGATCGAACCGATCGAAACGTCCGAACCACTCGATGCGCGCGCTTCGGTGCCGAGCATCGATGTGCGCAGCGCGCGTTTCGAAACGATGGTGGAAGACGCCGCATGGGGCGAAGCATCAGCCGAAGAACTTTCGATCCTCGAAGCCAATAAAGCTGCATGGCAGCGCGTTCTCGTTGAACGCCTCAATGACACCGACGAAGCACTCGATCGACTTCGCGCCCGACGTCAACCAGACGATCAGCAAGTCATCGCCGACCTCGACAACGAACAACGCAAACTCGAACTCGCGCTCGACCGGCTCTTAGGTATCGAACCCGAACCGGGCGAACTTGTCGAAGGGGTGAACGCGCTCCAACTTTCTTGGGCGAACGGCCGACTCGTCGCCTGGTTGGGCGGGCCCGAAGCGCCGGCGACAAACGTGGAAGAACTCCGCACGTTTCTTGCCGCTACCGATGCACCGGAAATGTGGGGCGGGCGATCACCTGTCACTCTTCCCAGCGGCGAAAAGACCGTTGCGCTCGAAGCCAACACCAGCGATGTTCTCGGTTGGCTGCTCGCGCTTTCCTCCGATCCTCCCGAAGAAGAGATCGGGCCATCTGCTCGTTGGCTTTCCATCGTGGCGGCGTGGGCCGTTTCTCTTGCTGCACGAGGCGCAATGGTTCCGACCCTTCGTCGTTCGCGCACCGGTCGTCGTAATCAGAACCGCAGCGCGTTCGGTGTCACTTGGCAACCAGCGCTCATCGACGCCGACCGACTCCGCATCATCGGCGACGCAATGCCCGGCGCAGTTGCTGCACTCTCCCCGTCCGTCGATGGCGGCACGATGGCCCGTTCCGTGCTCAGCGAAGTTGTCGATGTCATCTGCCACGACGCTGCTCGTCGTGTTGAAGTTCCCGCTGCTCCCGACGATCCCAAAACGATTGCCGCTGCCGCCGAAAGTTTCCTTGCCCGCCTCGACGGAACACCCTTCGATGTGCCCGCCGGTATCGCTGGCGAACTCACGAACGCGCTTGAGCGTTGGGCCACCCCAGTGATGTCGCGCAATTACCGCCCGCTCATCGTGCAACTCGATCCGCCCGACTCCGGCGACGCGTGGCATCTCGCTGTCTATGCCCCAGGCAAGGGCGAGCAACTCGTTCCGGTTGAAGTTGCACTGGTGAATGCCGGCAATCAACGACGCGAACTTGAAGGCAACCTTGTTCGACTCGAGCGCCTCTATCCGCCGCTTTTGCGTCCCGGAAGCCTTCGCCGCGGCGAGGTCGTGCTGAGTCAGGAAGAAGCGTGGGAACTGATGTCCAAGATCGGACTCGTTCTTGCCGATGCTGGCTTCGAGATGCGCGTTCCCGCGTTGTCGCGACGCAAGCCCACACCATCGCTTCGCATCTTCGCCGAATCGAACGGTGAAACGTCCGTCGGTGCGCATCAACTTGCGAATGTGAGTTGGACCGCCGTCTTCGACGACATCGAACTCACTGCGGCCGACATTGCTCGTTTGGCCAAAGAAGCGCGTCCTTTGGTTCGCGCGAATGGTCGTTGGGTCGCACTCGATCACGCCGATCTCGCTGCTGCAGCTGAAGCGCTCGCTGAACGCGCGAAGAAACCGCAAATGACCGGCGCCGAAATGTTGCGTCAAGCGCTTGGTCTCGACGGTTCACCGCTCGCCGGTGGCGTCAGCATCGAAGGTTCTGGTTGGGCAGCCGACCTCATGGCAAAGGCCTCGACCGCTTCTCTTGCGCCCGCATCGAACCCCGAAGGATTCAAGGGCGAACTTCGCAGTTACCAGGCCGATGCACTCGCGTGGCTCAAGTTCCTCGACACCACAAACCTCGGTGGTTGTCTTGCCCTCGACATGGGTCTTGGCAAGACACCGACGATCCTCGCTCACCTCGTCGACAGCATCGGTGACGCCCCGTCACTGGTGATTGCACCGCCTGCAGTTGTCGGCAACTGGGCGTCAGAAGCCCGCCGCTTTACTCCGGAACTTTCGGTCGTCGTGCATCACGGTGCCGGTCGTGCCGATCATGAAGACATTGCCGCCGAGGTTGAACGCGCCGATGTCGTGATCACGACCTACGGCACTGCCGTCCGAGACATCGAAGCACTCGAAAAGATTTCGTGGGGCCGCATCGTTCTCGACGAAGCGCAGGCCATCAAGAATCCGGCGAACGAAACCGCCCAGCAATTGCGTCGCCTCAATGCATCATCGCGACTTGCACTCACTGGTACGCCAATCGAAAACGGTCTGGGTGATCTTTGGGCCATCCTCGATTTCACCAATCCGGGTCTCGTTGGTCCTCGTCCGCATTTCATCGCGCAACTCTCGGCCACAGGTACAACGGGTCGCGATCAAGGCGAAACAGCGTTGCGCGCACTGAACGGCATTCTCGTGTTCCGTCGCACGAAGTCCGAACCTGCGATCGCTGCTGAACTTCCCGATCGGATCGACGAACTCGATCACTGTTCAATGACGCCCGAGCAGATCGGTCTTTATCAGGCCGTGCTCGACAGTCTCGTCACTGGAGCAGCACTCGAATCGGGTACCGACAATCGCAACGGCCGCATCCTCGCGGCAATCACTGCGCTCAAGCAGATCTGTAATCACCCCGTTGCCTATCGCCACGACGATGGACCACTCGATGGTCGATCCGGAAAGCTCGCTCGACTCGAAGAGATCATCGAGCAGGTCTATGCCGCTGGCGAACGCGCACTCGTGTTCACACACTTCGCCGAATGGGGACAAAAACTCGCCGAACATCTCTCGACGCGTTTCGATATTCCCGTTGGCTGTTATCACGGCGGCCAATCACGCGGTGCACGCGATCAGTTGGTGACCGACTTCCAAGCACTTGAAGGCCCGGGCACACTCGTGTTGTCGCTC
>JALQSZ010000043.1:0-4952 GCA_023264135.1 Acidimicrobiales bacterium | reverse complement strand
GAATCCCGCGGTCGAAGATCAAGCCCGCGACCGCGCGTGGCGTATCGGTCAGGACAAAACCGTGATTGCACATCGTCTCGTGTGTCCTGGAACTGTCGATGAACGCGTCGAAGAAGTTGTCGCCGGCAAGCGCCACATCGCCGATCTCGTTCTGCCAAAGTCCAGTTCGCTCGGCGATCTTGATCCGAACCAGTTGCAAACCGCACTCGGTCTTCGAACCGATGAACTTCTCACCGATACCGACGATGAACTTGAAGGGAGCCTCGCATGAGTCGCACTCGCCGTCGCCCCGCAAGCGGTCACAAGAAGCACAATGCCGATCGCGCCGCGGCAAAGAAGTTCTGGGGAGAAGCGTTCCCCGACGATCCCGCGTTCGTACGGATGTCGACTGACCCCTCGGCGATGATCATGTCGCTCGGCGATCCGCCCCTGCGCACGATCGAGCCGACGGCCCAACAAACCTTTGTGCTCGTGTACCACCGAGCCGCCCAGTTGGCGATGCTCGCCGCTACCGCAGCCGGGCTCGACGATGATCCCTTAGGCGAACCGTACTGACGTCGCCTACCCTCTCTCTACGTGCGATTCCTTCACGACAGAACCCCAGAGGCCGACCTCACGTTTGATGACGTGTTCATGGTTCCGGCCCGTTCCGATGTTTCGTCTCGACTCGATGTCGATCTGACCACAAACGACGGAACCGGCACCACGATTCCTGTCGTGGTCGCCAACATGACCGCAGTTGCTGGTCGACGCATGGCCGAAACCGTTGCACGCCGCGGTGGTCTCGCGGTCATCCCACAAGACATTCCGCTCGAAATTGTGAGCGATGTCGTGTCGTGGGTGAAGCGTCGCCATCTCGTGTTCGACACGCCAATCACACTTTCTCCGTCGGGCACTGTCGGCGAGGCAATGAACCTCATCGCCAAGCGCGCGCACAACGCCGTCATCGTCGTCGATGGTGACCGGCCCATTGGTGTCGTCACCGATGCCGACTTCGTCGACGTCGACCGTTTCACTGGTGTCGATCGCGTCATGTCAACCGATCTGCTGACACTTCCCGATTCCCTTGATGCCGAGAAAGCATTCGATCTTCTGCACGAGAGCCGTCGCCGTTCTGCACCAGTTGTCGATGCGTCTGGTGCACTCGTGGGCATCCTCACTCGAACCGGCGCGCTCCGCTCAACGCTCTATCAACCTGCAGTCGATGCCAACAATCAGCTGCGCATCGCTGCTGCGGTTGGAGTCAATGGCGACGTGGCCACCAAAGCCCGTTTGCTCGTTGAAGCAGGCGTCGATGTTCTTGTGCTCGACACTGCACATGGCCATCAGGAAAAGATGATCGATGCCATTCGAAAGATTCAGGCACTCGATCTTGGTGTGCCGCTGTGCGCAGGCAACATCGTGTCGGCCGGTGGCGTTCGCGATCTCGTGAACGCTGGTGCCGACATCGTGAAGGTCGGTGTCGGTCCCGGCGCAATGTGCACAACGCGCATGATGACCGGTATGGGTCGCCCACAGTTTTCGGCAGTTCTCGAATGCGCAACCGAAGCGCGATCACTCGGCCGTCACGTTTGGGCCGACGGCGGAATTCGACACCCACGCGATGTTGCGTTGTCGCTCGCCGCTGGTGCAAGCAACGTCATGATCGGATCCTGGTTCGCAGGTACCCACGAATCACCCGGCGATCTTCGCCAAGATGCCGATGGTCGTTTCTACAAAGAGAACTTCGGCATGGCATCGGCTCGCGCCGTTGTGAATCGCACAGCGCAGGACGAAGCACCGATCGAAGCCGCGCGTCGCGCGCTGTTCGAAGAAGGCATCAGTTCTGGTCGTCTTTATCTCGAACCCGACCGGCCCGGCGTTGAAGATCTCATCGACACGATCGTTGCTGGCGTCCGCAGCTCTTGCACTTACGCCGGCGCCCGAACCATTGAAGAGTTCCACGAACGGGCGGTCGTCGGCATTCAGACCGCATCAGGTTTCGCTGAAGGACGTCCGCTTCATCAGGGCTGGTAGCCCCCGATCCCTTCTGTGACAAGGGTCATTGTGACTGCTGACCGGCAAAACCCAAGGTGCGGGACGGTTCGCGCCCCGTAGTGTTTACGTCATCGGCTCTGGGAATCCCCCCTCCCATCGAGCCGTCTGGCCGTAACAGGATCCCCCCTCCTGGCGGCCTTGCGACACCCCCGCCATCCCCCCGGCTGGGGGTGTTTGCGTTTTGCGCCACGTGCGAGATCGAACAAGACGAACTCAACCCATGTGTTCGTCGAGGAACTCGAGCGTGCGGGCCCACGCGACCGACGAGGTTTCGGCATGAAACGACGGACGCTCATCGCAATGAAACCCGTGATCAGCATCGGCAAAACGCACAACTTCGGTGTCGACTGGTGACGATGCGGCAGCGACACGAACTTGTTCGACTTCATCGATCGGGATGTGTTCGTCGAGATCGCCATACAGCCCAAGCCACGGAGTCTTGAGTCGTGCCGCGCTTTCGATACCCGGTGCAAGTCCGAAACGACCTTCACCGAGACCGCCGCCGTAGAACGTGACCGCTGCGCCAAGTTCGCAGCGAGCTGCAGTTTCAAGTGTCACGGTTCCGCCGAAGCAGAACCCCATAATCGCGGTCTTTGAAACGGGGATGTTCAGACGAGCAAGTTCTGCGAAGGCTGCATCGACATCGATCTGAATGCTTTCGCGCGTCATTGTCATGATGACCGGACCGAGCTTGTCGTAATCGCTATAGCCAAACACTTGATCGTCACAACGATGAAAGAGAGCAGGTGCAATCGCGATGTAGCCCGCATCGGCTAACGCTTCACAGACGCGCTGGATATGTCCGGTCAAACCAAACGCTTCCTGTACGACAACAACGCCACCGCGCACATCCCCAAGTGGTGTCGAGACAACGACGTTCATTGGTCCGTCGATCGTGTCGAGTTGCCGCATCTCCGTTGAATGGCTGCTCATGCGTTCCCCCTCCGCAACGACGCCACGCAGCGCCGGTCAGATAGTGACGGACGTTAGATCGTCGCCAAGAACGA
This sequence comes from Acidimicrobiales bacterium, assembly GCA_023264135.1. Taxonomy (GTDB): domain Bacteria; phylum Actinomycetota; class Acidimicrobiia; order Acidimicrobiales; family Acidimicrobilacustridaceae; genus Acidimicrobilacustris. Next base: position 1,908 of record JALQSZ010000043.1, on the reverse strand, counting down.
TGTCGCCCGAAAAATGTTGGGCGGCAATTGCGCGCCATTCGTCTTCTTGACCAGGCGCGATCCCGGGCACGTAATGAGTAAGGATCAAGGTCTTCACTCCCGCTTTTGTCGCGGTTTGTGCGGCCTGTTCCACCGTCGAGTGGTAGTCGAGAATGTCCTGGAATCGTGGAAGCGGAAAGAGCTTCACGATGTCATCACGCAACACGGTCTGGACATAGGCGGTTGCTCCCGCACTTAACTCATCGAGAGACTCGCACGGGATGCCATCGCCCCCAAGCACCACCGAGGTCCCTTCGTGTTCAAGTCGGAAGGCAACTGTCGGCTCAACTGGCTGATGGTTGGTGGCACCAACGCGCACAGTGACGTCACCGATCAAGAAACTGTCGCCAGGCGCAACTTCAACAACAGTCACTGCGGGCGGTTCGTTCAGGTCGTCGTGATGGGCGATTCGATAGCCAACGTCGAGCGAAAGCATTTCCATCATCTTGGTCACCACGAAGTCGAGCCCGACCGGGCCGTAAATCGTGATCGGCGCCGACTCATTCGACATGATCCAGCGCGTTGTGATGACGTCGTTGAGGTCGGTGAGGTGATCGCTATGAAGGTGGGTGACAAGAATCGCCGTAAGGGCAGCGGGGCCGGCAAACGCTGCGGCAAGTCGCATCACGACGCCTCGACCGGCATCGCACAAGATCACCTGCTCCCCAGCGCGCACCAAGGTTGAGGGCCCGGCGCGATTCGGATCAGGAATGGGACTGCCGGTACCGAGAAGGGTGATGTCCATGGCGAGCCTCCACTGACTCTTGTCGAATGTTCTGACAATAGTTGTGACCAAACATCCCTGCCCGGTGTTCAGTGAAGCGGCCCAACAGCCGCCATCTACCCTCTCGCCCATGACCAGCGACATCATCGATGACCGACTCATCGGGGCCCTTCACGTGCGGGCGCTTAATCGGGCTGGGCTCGATCACGATGCCGCCGAAGAACACACCGTTGTACAAGCGGGGACACTCGAAGCGCTCATGGCCGGTGGTTACGACGGCGATACCTCACTCGCAGAAATCCTTCGCCTCGGCACACTCGGCATTGGAACCGTTCAAGCACTCAATGGAGAACTCATCGTTGTCGACGGCCATGCGTGGTCCGCTCATGCCGACGGAACCGTGCATGCACTTGCGCCAACAGTGATGACGCCGTTTGCCGTTGTCGTTCCGTTCGCGCCGACCGGAACCGCAACAGTCGAGTCGCCTCTCACATTCGATGAACTCCACGACGCGCTTGATGCGCTCGCACCTGACGATGCGCCTGTCATTGCTGTACGTGTCGATGGTGTGTTCACCGATCTGATCCTTCGCAGTGTTGAACGTCAGACCAAGCCGTACAAACCGCTACGCGAAGTTGTTGAACATCAATCAGAGTGGCGTGTCGAACGAGCGCAAGGCACCGTCGTCGGCTTTCGCTTTCCCGATGCAACGGCCGGCGTCGAAGTTCCCGGTCATCATCTGCATTTCTTGTCAGACGATCGCAAGCTCGGCGGTCACATCATTTCGATCGCGCTTGAGCATGGCGAACTTGCCGTCGACCCATGTCATGACCTGCATGTTGAATTGCCGCCAGGCATGGAACTTGGTCAGCCCGGAACAGTTGACCGTTCCGAAATCGCAAAGATCGAAGGCGGAACGAACGGCTAATCAGCCTTTCGCGAGAAGTTCCTCAAGTTGATCGAACACGCTCGTGAATCCTTCGTTTGCACCGCCAAGAAATTCAACTGGCAAGCCCGACTGTTCAACATCGATTCGGGTTCCACCGTCGACGGGCGTGAACGACATGATCGATGAGAAACCTTCGGAGAATGCGGGCTCACCGAAACGGAAGTGGCTGTTCTCGACGAATTCAACAAACGATCCG
>JALQSZ010000439.1 GCA_023264135.1 Acidimicrobiales bacterium | reverse complement strand
ACAACAAAGTCGTCGTACGGCGCGCCAAACGGCACCGACACATTTCTGGCAATGCCGAGGACGCCGGCGACGGCCTGCAGTTCGTCGGCGGGTTCGGGTAAGTGAGAGAGGTAGTACGTCGCGCGCACAAATCGTTGGTCCGAGATGATGTCGCCAGGGAGCGTCTCGCTGCCACCGAATGGCTTGTAACGCGAAAGATTTTCGAGTTGTTCGTTGTACGGAGGGTCGTTCGCCATCACTCGCGTTTCGACACTGTGGTGGACGACCGCCTGACCATCGAGGATTTCGATGATGGCGGAATCGCCACTCGGGTCTTCAAGCGCGAGATGCACGCCGATGTCACGACCGCGGACCTGGATTTGAACAATCTGGATTTCCTCAAGGCCAGCGATTGCTTCAGCAACGGTGGCGAAGTTGTCGAGTGCGTATTGGGCCCAAAGGTTGAACCCGCAACCGGGTCGCCCATCTCGAGCTCCGAAGTCACTCGAGGCGAGATAGAGCAAATGCGCGCTTAGGCCTGCCTCATTGATTCCTTCGGAGGAGCCTGCTCCCCAAAACGTGGTGGCCAAACTCCGATACTTCGTGGTCCAGGTCGCGGCATTGTCGACAAGCCCGTTGCGTTCTAATCCTCGTGGGAAGTGCCACAAGAGGGGTTCATCGCTGGTTTCCCAATCACAAGTTCGGCCAACGACCTTGGCGATCTGCGGCGTGTTCCAGAAGATCCGAGTGCACATGCGATGTCTTTCTGCCGTTTCGAAACGCTGGCGTAGCGCAACGCCGAAATGTACCCCGGCGCATTGAATGGGGCATTGGCACTGAACTGAAGACGGCTAGGTTCTCGGTTCATGTTGTGGCCGCAAGCATCGTGACCGCAGCTCGCGATGCCGAAGAGGATGCACAACTATGACCACAACACCGTTCACCGTTGTGCAGTGGACAACCGGGAAAACGGGAACCGCAGCGGTCAAGGGAATACTCGATCGCCCTGATCTCAAACTCGTTGGTTGTTACGCGTGGTCTGCCGACAAATCTGGAATCGATGTCGGCGAACTTTGCGGTATCGATTCAACCGGCGTCACTGCCACGAACGAAATCGACGCGCTCCTCGCACTTCGTCCCGACTGCGTTTCGTATATGCCATTTCGACCTGATTTCGATCACCTCGAGCGCATCCTTCGTGCCGGTGTGAATGTGTCGACGACGATGTACATGCTTTCCGGTCACGGCTATGGCAGCGACGTACACGA
>JALQSZ010000438.1 GCA_023264135.1 Acidimicrobiales bacterium | reverse complement strand
GGTAGCCGACGATGTGAAACAGAAAGAACACGAAGCAGGTAATGCCGGTGACGGCAACCGCGTAGTTCGGCGCGAGAAACGCCAAAACGAAATACGAAGCAATGCCAATCGCTATGAGCGATTCTGCACTTGATGCAGGGGTGATCGCGATAAGTGTTCCGGCGATCGCGACGCCGAGCAATGTTCCAGCCACTCGAAGTGTGACCTTTTCGACGGTTCCGTCTCGGTCGGGTCGAGAGATCCACGCAACAGTCATCGGAATCCAATACGAGTGCGGGAACGACAGGAGTTCTTCAAGGACGGTTGCAATCATGATCACGATCGCGAGGCGAATCGAATGAAGAATGAATTGGTCGGTCCAGTGAAAATGTTCCTTTGCTCTCGTCCAATAGGGCTCTGTCGGCATTTCTCCACGGATCGTCGGTGAACGGCGGAAGAGGGCACGAATGCCGAATTCGCCGATCACTGTCAGGATCATGATGACGGCTCCAAGTGCCATCAAGAGAGTGTTCGACTTCCAATCAAGGAGATCGATTGGTGAGCCGGAGAAGATCGTGAAAACCACAAGGCCGAGTACGCCGGCGGTCATCGACGGAACACTTGCGGCTCCCGCCAGACCGCACAGGAGACCAGCGACGCCTCCAATGGTGACGTGAAGTAGCTGGTTGTCAGAGACAAGGCATCCGGCCGCGGTGCCGATCGTGACAGCGAGGAGCGCCCCCGACATCGACGCCATCCGGCGCTCGAACGAAGCGCCGCGATCAGCAATTGCAGCGAACAGCATTCCGACTCCAAGAGGAAGCAGCGCTCGTACATCGTGGGTCTGATAGGTGATCGTGAGGCCCAGGAAAATGACGAGTGACGCGCGAATCGGTCGGACGTGTTCGAAGTAACTGAAGTCGGTCGCGATCGCAGTCTGTATGGAGCGGCGCAGGAGAGTCACGGGGCGATCGTAGGGGAGCGGAACTGTTGTCCCGCTCCCTCTGCGATTGCGATGGTGGGCGATACTGGACTCGAACCAGCGACCCCTGCCGTGTGAAGGCAGTGCTCTAGCCAACTGAGCTAATCGCCCTGAGGCGGGAGAGCGTAGCCGACGGTCTCGACCCCTCCACATTGGCGAACCGACCAGCGTCACTGCCGGAGCGTTCTAAGGTTCGCTTCCATCGCACCGCCGGTGCAGTCATGTTCGTACTAGGGGAGTACCAATGCCGATTCCTGCCGATGAGTTCCCGCTGCACCAAGCTCCGTATTCGCTTGCACACGCTGCGTCAAGCGATCGCAAT
>JALQSZ010000437.1 GCA_023264135.1 Acidimicrobiales bacterium | reverse complement strand
AACTCCTCATGGTCACGTTCACTCGAGCTGCCGCTGCGGAAATGAAGCAAGAAGTTCGCGAACAGTTGTTGCGCGCGCTTCACGCAGTGAACGCACCCGATTCGGAAAAGCTCGATCCGTGGTTGGCCAATCTTCGTGACTGTTCTGCCGACGAACTGCTCCGACGCCGAGAACGACTCGAAACCGCAATTTCGAACATCGACTCCGCCACAATTTCGACGATTCACGGTTTCTTTCAACAAGCCCTCGGCGATTTAGGCATTCGCTCTGGCGACGCAAAGCCCCCTGCTCCAGCCGAATCCGATGCCGTTGTGGCACAAAAAGTGGTTCGCGATGTGTTGGTAAACAGATTTGCCGCGAACCCTCTTGCTCTCGATCCCACAGGTTCGAAAGATCCCTCGGGAGTTGAAGCTGCCGTTCTGAAAGTGCTCAAAGAGACCTCGAGCAATTTGTCGGCTGTACTTGCGCCGACCGCCGATGAATCTCCGGCCGGTCAATGGTCGGCAATCGTCCAGGAGCTCCGTAACTCCATCAAAGCGGAACGCGTCCTCCAGGGCGTTGTCGCTTTCGACGATCTCATTGTCGATCTCGTCGACAAATTGGATGACCCTTCGCTCGGTGAGGAAATCATCCGAGTCATGCGATCGCGTTATCGGCTCGTTCTCATCGACGAATTCCAAGACACCGACACCTTTCAGTGGCGCTTGTTCTCAAGAGTGTTCGACCTCAATGGCGTTCCGGATGAATTTCTCGCGCTGATCGTTGTTGGCGACCCCAAACAAGCGATCTATCGATTCCGTGGCGCGGATATCGACGCGTATCTCAAAGCGGCAGCGGATCGTTCCATGTCGAAGCGACAAATGACAACGAACTATCGGTCTGATCGACCGCTGGTTGAGTCGTTGAATTCGTGGCTCAGTGATGTCACCTTCGGCGACGACGACATTGCCTACGTGCCCGTCACAACACCAGACGCTCATGGCGATCATCGTCTTGACGGTGGCGGTTCACCATTGCAGTTCCGCTTTCTCGCCAACCCCAACGGTGAAACCGTCGATCCAGTTCGCTCCGCTATTGCAATCGACGTGGCTGATCACATTCAGGAACTCCTGAAAAACGGCAAAATTTCCCCAGAGCCTGGATCAAGCGAGCTTCCACGACCGGTGAAACTCGAGGACATCTGCATCCTCGTGCGCGGCCACAACGACGCAGAACCATTGGTCGAGGAATTACGCAAGCGACACATTCCGGTTGTGCGTAGTCGAATTGGTTCGGTTCTTGAGTCCGA
>JALQSZ010000436.1 GCA_023264135.1 Acidimicrobiales bacterium | reverse complement strand
CTCGAGCACGCGCAGCAGTTCCGTACGCATCGCCGTGGAGATTGCGTTGCGCTTTTCGGGTCGGTTCAACGTGATCCGGCAAATTCCGTCGCCGGGAAGATCGACCGCGATCGTTTCGTAGGTGGTCATGTCATTGCCCCTGTGTGTCGCGTGTTCCTGCGAGTTCGGCAAGAAGGGAAAGTCCTTCGTCGGTCTCGGAACGCACGATGAGACCGGTGAGGCCCATCTTTGTCCAGGCCTCCCAACGTTCACGAATACGCGCCGGTGAACCAATGAGTGAACCGTCGTCGTGATACTCGTCGGGAACCGCGGCGATTGCTTCATCACGTTTGCCGGCCATCCAGCATTCGTGAATCTTCTGTGCCGCTTCCGGGAAGCCTCGTCGGGCCATCGACTCACGATGGTAGTTATGCGTTGCCGAGCCCATTCCACCCACGTACATCGCGGTGAGAGGCTTCATCGCATTGATCGCACCTTGAACATCGTCGGTGATCACGACGCTGACCCCGCCGAATATTTCAAAGTTGGCTGGTCGCTCACCTCGTTTCGCGAATCCGGCATCGAGATGAGGTCCGTACACCGCTGGACCTTCAGGACCCCAACCCATCGGCAACATGCCGTCGCAGATTTCCGCGCACAGTTCGGTGTTCTTTGGTCCACCTGCCGCGAGCCATAACTCGATCTCACCTGCGGGATGGAGAATTGAACGCAACGGTTTGCCCTGACCGATTGCTCCGGGGCCGTTATACGGGAGCGGAAATTCCACTCCGTCGTTCGTCAATGGTTCACGAGCAAACACTTTGCGCATGATCGAGACGTACTCACGCAGACGGCGGTTGGGACTCCCCCACGGTTGGCCGTACCAACCTTCGACGATCTGCGGTCCGGAGACTCCGAGACCAATGATCACTCGGTTCCCGCCCGCAAGTGCATCGATCGTGAGCGCATGCATTGCGGTTGCTGCTGGTGTTCGTGCCGCGATCTGCACAACTCCAGTGCCGAGTTTGATGCGCTTCGTGACCGCGGCGAGATAGGCAAGAGGCGACAACGCGTCAGAGCCGTACGCCTCCGCGGTCCAGACCGAGTGATAGCCGAGATCCTCAGCAAGCCGAACCTGATCAACGGGCACGTCGAGGGCGGCACCTCGGTACAGATCGAGTCCAAGCGCGAGTTTCATCGTCTGTTGTCTCCAGTGCGCATACCAATGAACGGTGCATCGCCGATGTGCGCTTCAGCGACACTCCCCCTGAGTGAGTTACTGCCGACTCAACCTAGTTCGCGCCCACGGGGCACCCG
>JALQSZ010000435.1 GCA_023264135.1 Acidimicrobiales bacterium | reverse complement strand
GCCGAAGCACTCACTGTTGTTCGCCCAAAGGGCCGCATCACGATGGTTGGCATGCCTGGCCACGTGCACGTCGACCTCACCGGACTTTGGCAGCGAGAAATCTCTATGAGCGGTGCCTACGCCTACGGAACCGAAACACTTCCGAATGGCGAACGTCGACGCACATTTGATCTTGCCTTCGAACTTGTTGCTGCCGCCGATCTCGGTCGACTCGTCAGTGCCACCTATCCCCTTGACCGCTTCGAAGATGCAATCACGCACGCCGCCAATGCCGGTGGTCGTGGAGCAGTTCGAATCGCCTTTGACCTTCGCAATGAAAAGGAACGGAATCGTGCCTAGACCAGGATTCGTCCTCGACGTCGATCGTTCGACGCCACCAATCCTCTTCCATCACGGAGAGGGTTTCCGACTCGAGAAACTCCCCGCCGGACGCAGCCGCGTCATTTATCCGGCCGAGCCCATCGAAGCGCTGAAGAACCCCGATGGTGCAATTCGCGACGCGCTCGACAACCCGATTGGCGACAGCGAGCCATTGCGCGCGCTGCTCAAGCCGGGCATGAAGCTCACGATTGCGTTCGACGACATTTCGCTTCCCCTTCCTCCAATGAAGCGACCCGACATTCGCCAGCGCGTCATTGAAGCCGTGCTTGAACTTGCTGCCGCTGCTGGAGTCGATGACGTCATGTTGATTGCGGCGCTCGCATTGCACCGTCGCATGACCGAAGACGAACTTCGTCACGCCGTTGGCGATCGCGTTTACGACGCGTTTGCTCCGCACGGACTTCTCGTGAACCACGATGCCGAGGATCCCGACAACTTGCTGTTCATCGGTGAAACCGAAAAGGGCGAAGAGGTCGAGATCAACAAGCGTGCCGCCGAGAGCGATCTCATTGTGTACGTCAACATCAACCTCGTCTCGATGGACGGTGGCTGGAAGTCGACGGCAACCGGTCTTGCGTCGTATCGCTCGCTTCGCCATCACCACAATCCGCAGACCATGCGTCATTCGAAGTCGTTCATGGATCAGCACAAGTCCGAACTGCATTCCGCCAACTGGCGAATGGGCAAGGTGCTTCGCGACTCGGGGGTCAAGGTCTTCCAGATCGAGACCACGATGAACAACAACGTGTTCGGCACCGAAGGTCCGATGAGTGTGCTGCAAAAGCGTGAATGGGAATGGTCGTTGAAAGACCGCATCACGATGGCGGGCATGAAGTCGGCACTCGACCGCATGCCTCAGCGAACGCGTCGCTCAATCTTCAACTCATGGCAAGCACCTCACGCAATGACGTCAGTGCAAGCAGGTGAAGTCGAGGCCGTGC
>JALQSZ010000434.1 GCA_023264135.1 Acidimicrobiales bacterium | reverse complement strand
ATCGCCCAGAACGCGAGCGTCCGCCCTGTCGAGCACTTCCGCCACCCGAACCCTGACGAGAACTGGACGAACGACTGCTTGAGGAACGGCCACCAGCTGATGCGCCGCCGCCAGATCCACTTCGGGCGCCGCCGCCCGATCGGGATCCGGAACCGGTGCCACCACCGGAACCGCCGCGATTTCGACTCGAACTGCTGCGCTTGGGCCGGCCAGTCGCCGTGGGGGTCTCGGTTCGCGGCTTACGCGAATTCGGACGACCGCCAGGCTTCTTGGCCGGTTCCGGAACGTCGAGCAATGCCTTCACTTCAGAAGCGCTTTTCTTCAGTCGCTGACCGGGAGCAATTTCCTGCAGTAGCGGTGAATCAGGGCGCACCTTGGTGACGGTGGGTTTAATACCCGCCTTGCGCATCAGTTGATCGACATCCTTGCGCTGCGATTCCGTCGCCAGCGTGACAACAACACCTTCGTTGCCGGCGCGCGCGGTGCGTCCGGAACGATGGAGGTACGCCTTGTGCTCAAGCGGCGGATCAGCGTGAATCACAAGCGACACGTCATCAACATGGATGCCGCGCGCTGCGATATCGGTAGCGACCATGGCCGCTGCCGTTCCGTCGGAGAACGCCGCAAGATTTCGCGTGCGAACGTTCTGCGAAAGATTTCCGTGCATCTCGACCGAAACAACACCGTGCGCGTTGAGCTGACGCGTGAGTTGCTTGGCCCGATGCTTTGTTCGAGTGAAGATGATTGTGCGACCAGGTGCTGCAGCAAGATCAACGATCACCGGCAGACGATCGTCGTTCGTGACATGCAGAACGTGATGGGTCATGGTGTTGACCGGTGACTGTTCGGAATCGACGCTGTGCGTGACCGGGTTCGTCATGTAGCGCTTCACAATGACATCGACGCCCTTGTCGAGCGTGGCCGAGAACAACAGGTGTTGCGCGTCGTCAGGAGTGCGATCGAGCAATCGCTTCACGCCGGGAAGGAATCCGAGATCGGCCATGTGATCGGCTTCATCGAGAACGCACACTTCAACGCGATCAAGCTTGCAGAAGTTCTGACTGATGAGATCTTCGAGTCGGCCGGGACATGCAACAACAACATCGACACCTTTACGAAGCGCGTCGACCTGTGGGTTCTGACCAACGCCACCGAACACGGTGGTCGTTCGCAGACCGAGTCGGCGCGCAAGCGGCGCGATCGTTGCATCGATCTGCAACGCGAGTTCGCGGGTAGGCGCACGGATCAGTGCACGAGGGCGGAACGGTTGACGTTCAAGTTGCAACAGCGAAAGTCGCGTGAGCACGGCGAGACCGAAGGCCAGTGTCTTGCCTGAACC
>JALQSZ010000433.1 GCA_023264135.1 Acidimicrobiales bacterium | reverse complement strand
CGCGGACGCAATGCTGTCCTCGAATCCGCTCTTCAACTTTTCGAAGAGGGAAACTTTGAGCCAAGCCATGAGCAGATTGCCGAACGAGCCGGCGTCTCCACTCGTTCGGTCTATCGGTACTTCGAAAACCGCGACGAACTTGTTCGTGCCGTTATTGCCCACAAGCAGTTGACCGTTCTCCCCTATTTCCAGATCGAGAACTCTGGTGAAGGCGAGCTCAGTGACCGTCTTGCTCGCTTCGTCGAGTCGCGACTCAAGGTGTACGAAGCGATCGGTGCCACGGCGCGCGCAATGGCCATCAAATCCTCCAGCGACCCGATCATTCGTGAACAAATCGAATTCCGAAAGTCCATCTTCCGTCAGCAAATTCAGACCTATTTCGCTCGTGAACTCGAGCAGATGACATCGCCGCAGCATTCGGCGGCACTCAATGCGATCGACACGCTCACGCAGATCGAATCGCTTGACCGTTATCTCGTGGAACTCAAACTCTCTCCCGACGAGACACGAGAAATTCTCTTTACTGCCGTTCTTGCCCTTCTTTCTCTTCACTCGCGTGATTTTCTCGATTCATAACTCATTCTTCGAAAGGTTTGACCATGGCCGAGCAGCTTGAACATCCCTACGGAACCATCAACATCGAACTTGTTGGAGGATGGCTTCACATGAAGCCCGAAGACGACGGTTGCTTCTGGGCTCTCAATCTCATGAAGTACGTCGAGGTTGCGAACTACGAAGACGGTCGCGAAGGAGTCTCTGGCAAAGCCGCTGACGACGCGTATTCCCCCGTCGGACCTCTGGCTGCGGTTGGTGCGGCAGTGGCGTACTTGGGCGATGTGAAAAGTCAGCCGCTTGGAACTCCGATGTGGGACAGAGTGGGCATTGTTCGCTATCCAACTCGCGCCGCGTTCTTCGCGATGCAGGAGCGAAAAGATTTTCAAGAAGCCCATGTGCACAAGAAAGCAGGAATGGATTTCACCATCATCCTCGCCTGCCTTCCGGTTTCCCATAACGACGACGCTGCAACCGCAGGTGATCTCGTGCTTCTCATCGACAAAGGCACCGACGACGTGTTCGCATCGGTCAACGGCACCACTCAGGTTGCGCTCTTCGATGTCGAAGGCGTCATCATCGGCGACGAACGACGTTACGACCGAGCTCGCTTTGTGCGTGTTAACGACGACGAAACGCTCGCGTCTCTCCTCAGCGCAGCAGAGAACGCTGAAGACGCGCAGGTCCTTGTTCTCAAGAGTTTCATCGACAACCTTGTCGACACGGTCGTCACGGCAAAGGAAAGCTGAATCCTTATGGAGTTCCTTCGCACTCCCGACGAACGATTTGCTGGACTCG
>JALQSZ010000432.1 GCA_023264135.1 Acidimicrobiales bacterium | reverse complement strand
CGTGCTTCCCAGAACCAGCAAGACCAGCAAGTTTCGGAAGCAACGTGCCTTGCACCGCCTGGAACGCGAGAACAGGAACGCGAGCAACGAAGAACGCCGGGGCAAATCCAGTCACCACTGCTTTCTGCGCAGCGGTCGCCAGAAGGTTGACTCCAAGCAGCGGTGCATAGGCAAGCCCTTGGGTGAAGACCGATGCGGCCAGCAACCAGCCGATGTTCGCCGAAAGTTCTGAATACGGCGCAGTTGGTCCGTCGTCGAGATGACGGCGACCACCGCGCAACACGATCGGCAGCGCGAGCAGCGGCGAAACAGCAAGACACAACGCGTACAGACCAGCTTTGTCGGCGCCACCGATCGTGAGCGCAATCGCAAGACCCAAACGTATGAGCGAATCGAACGCCATGAGTTCGCCGTAAGCAACAAAGCGGCCTTCACCCGCGAGCACTCCGCGAGTGAGATGCATCAAGAAGAACGACACAAGGCTCACGCACAGCGCCACAGTGAAGAGTTGATCGCCGTGATAGATCTCACGGCCGAGAATCGGCGCCGCTGCGATCGCAGCGATAACGAGAACGGCAGTAATGGCCGCTCCAAGTTTTGTCGCTCGCAGCACGAGAGGTTTGCCACCAAGACCTTGCGCACGTCGATGAGCAAGTGCACGACCAACTTCTTGTTCCAACGGAAGGAAGAAGCCGGGTCCGGCAACGAAGATCACCGCCCAAAATGCCGAGAACGCCGACTTTGCAGTTCCGTCAAGAGCATTGAGTGCGACAACAACAAACGCGTACGCCGCAATCGACGACACAACGAGACCAGCACCGACCGCACCCGTACCTGCCGGGACGGCCTCTTTGGCCCGCCCAATTGCCGCAGCGGCTTTCGCTTTCATCGCGTCAGCGCGCAGTCTCTACGGGTCGACATCACGTGGGTATGTTCTCACGCGTACCGACCGTCAAATGCGACCCTTGATGAGGGCGGCGTTAGACGACCCGACAGCCAAGAAGCACGTTGCCCCCTGCGCCCGTGGTGTTGATCGCGTAGACGCAAATGGTCTGCGGCGCAGCGCTGGCTCGGCCGGCGATGTAGGTGAAACCGTGCGAGGGTCCGTCATTGAAGGCCGCAGCCACATCACCGCGGTAGTCCCCCGCCTGAATCGCGACTCCAACCCCATTCACGTAAATGTGGACCGGGATCGGATTCGTCGTGTCAGGGTCAAGCGCCCAACCGGAAACGCCGATTCGTCCAAACGCGCTGACAGCCCAGTCAATGAAGCCGAATGGGTTTCCGTCTGGCGTCACGACTGTTCGGCATGAAAGAAGTTGACTCGAGCCCGTGCCAGCGATGTTGAACGAATACA
>JALQSZ010000431.1 GCA_023264135.1 Acidimicrobiales bacterium | reverse complement strand
GCACATGTTGTGAATCGGTGTGACGTAGCGAATCATTTCTTCAACAGCGACAGTGAGGTCGGCGCCGTTGCGAAGCTTCGCTTCTTCTGCTGGATTCGTAATGAGATTCAGAATGGTCCAGGCAATAACCGTGCGGGTGGTTTCTGCTCCACCGTCGAGGAGCAAAAGCGCGTCGGCGATTGCATCGTTCGGATCAAACGGGCATCCGTCAACTTCAGCAGTGGTGTAGAGCGAGAAGATGTCATCGGCAGGACAGGTCTTCTTCGATTCATAGAGTTCGGCAGCTGCACCGGCGAATTCGATCGCGGAGGTCATGCCAACTTCGTTGAAGTAACGAGGACCACCGCCGAGAGCAATGGTGGTTTCCGACCAATGCTTCAGTTTTGGCCAGTCCTCTTCTTGGAAGCCGAGGAGTTTGCCGATCATCATCGCTGGAAGGGGAGCGGCGACATCGTTAATGACTTCGGCGGAACCGCCGTTGTCGCGCACTGCATCGAGAATTCGGTTCACCTTGGCGCGGATGTCGTCTTCCCATGCATTGGCCGCGCGAGGAGTGAATCGACGCGACACCAGGTTTCGGCGCTGATGATGCAACGGATCGTCAAGGCCGATGATCGCATTATCGGCGGGGAGATTCGGGCGGTAGCCGCCCTTCTCCTGATCAGAGTTAATGAAGACGTCTTTGCGCTTTTCGATTTCGACGATGTCGTCGTAACGCGAAATACCCCACAACTCGTTGGCTTCATCCCAATAGATCGGTTCGTTGGCGCGCATCCACGCGTAGGTGGGGTACGGATCGCCGCCGTACAGCTCAGGGGCGAGAAGATCTATAGCGAGCCGTTCCATGGTCCCTCCAAGGCAGTGCGCTCAACCGATCGGTTGTGCAGCCCGGATGGTATCGCTGTCGATCGTTCGCGTTTCTCGGGGAGTGACGACTCGGTACAACGTCATTGCCGCAATGGCGCCGCTGACGCCAACGACGGTCCAAAGAAGGATCGGCGAATGACGATCGGTTCCTGCGGTGAGTAGATGGACCGTGCCGAGGAGGAAGATGCCGTAACTGCTCATGTGCACGGCTTTCCACCACTTCTTCGGAATGTGTTTACGGAGAAGTGAGGTGAGCTCAACGGCGAGCAGCAAATAGAAGGCGACGACACCCCATGCAACCGCCAACGGGTTCCAAGTCGACGCGAATGGAACGAAGAGTTGCATGGCGCCGAAGTCGACATAGGGATCGAGGAAGAGTCCTACGAGATGAATGGCGATGAACACCACGGTGAGTCCGCCGAGGAAGCGGTGAAGGTCGAGCAACCAGTTGGGTCGCACTTTCTTGCCCATGACTTTGGTGGAAAGAAAGAGTCCCCAAAGC
>JALQSZ010000430.1 GCA_023264135.1 Acidimicrobiales bacterium | reverse complement strand
GAGTCAGGCCGGCCGACTTCTCGGAACAGGCAAATGCTGCAGTCGACGCAGGCGAGATCGACGCCGACTTCCGCCGGGCCGCCCGTCAGCATCTCGACGTTGTCTACGGAATCGCCTTTCCAAATTCGCCAAAGATTGCTGGAGATGTCACGCCTGACATTGATCTCGATCAAATTCTTTTGGCCGCCGATATGGACGACGCCGATGAACCCATCGAGCGTTTGGTGTCTACTCGTCGAAGCGTTGGCCGTTCGCTAGCTGCGCATGAAATTGAAGCAATCGTGAAACTGCTGCGCCCCGATGCAGAATTTGCTTGGGATCCTGACGCGAGGGCGAAGATCACTCGCCAGCGCCTTGATGAACTTTGCGATGCGCAGATCCGGTCACTTGTTTCGCTTACCGAGAACAGACGAGTGATCGCGCGCGGCGGTGCGGGCACGGGGAAAACTAGATTGGCGGTGCAGTGGGCGCGCAAAGTCTGGGGTGAAGGCGACAACGTTCTACTCACGTGCTTCAACGATCCTCTTGCTGATTCGTTAGAGGAGCAATTCGGGATCGAGCCCGACGAGTGTGTGCTCATTGGTCCGTTCATGCGTTTGGCGCTTGCGCTTCCTGGGATGCCCGAACTCGAGATTCCTGCAAAGGCCGACAAACAGTGGTGGGACACGATTGCGATTGGCCATATCAATCTGCACTGGCCCGAAGTCGGCGTTCGATTCGACACGATCATTATTGATGAGGCGCAAGATTTCAGTCCCGCATGGATCGCATTATTGGAATCGCTCCTCGACCCTGACGGACGCCGTCGAGTTTTGCTACTCGCCGATGAAGGACAAGGTATCTACGAAAAAGGATTTGTCTTTCCTCAGGCTGATGACGGTTGGGTGCAGATTGAACTCGCATCAAACTTTCGAAATGCACACCGAGTTGCTCAAGTACTTCGGCGTGTGGGCGGGCCGGGCTCTCCGCAGTACGTACCTGAAGGTTTCGCGCCGGTATGGCACGAAGCGGTTGATATCAGTGGGCTCGCGGGTGTCGTTGATGCTGAACTCGAACGCATCATCGAAGATGAACAGCGGAGTCCTTCAAGCGTCTGTGTCGCGACGCTCCATTCGAGTGTTCGTGACGCATTGCGTGATCGCTGTGAGCTCGTGCGTTGGGAAGACCGGGGAGATGGGGCGGTGGTGTGTGAGAACGTGCATCGGCTCAAGGGCTTGGAGTTCGACACGGTGATTTTGGTGGGGATGGACCCGGCGGATGCTGATCTGACGACTCTCTTATATATAGGTGTAAGTCGAGCAGTCGCCGAACTGATTGTTGTGGGTTCGCCGGCAGTGGCCGACCGACTCGGAATCGCCTGAAATCCCAAGG
>JALQSZ010000042.1 GCA_023264135.1 Acidimicrobiales bacterium | reverse complement strand
CTTTGGATCTTTGCTTTCAATTTGATTCAGTTTTTGCTGCTGTTTGCGTGCATTCGCGCCATCGGCATTGACGGCATCACGCTCACCGAAGCGTTCGCGGCATTCGCTTTTGCCCGCCTGCTCGAAACCATCCCGATCACGCCGAGTGGTGTCGGGTTTGTTGAGGTTGGTGCAGCATCGGCGCTGATTAGTTTCGGCGGCCCCGACAGTGCCTCGACTGCTGCAGTCTTTCTGTTTCGAGGTTTCGTCTATCTCCTCGAAATTCCGGTCGGGGCGCTCGCATGGGTGGTGTGGGCTTCGATGAGCCGCTGGCGTCGTCCGGTGGGTTCAGTCACGCCATCGACGAGCTGATTGCAGCCGTCAGTTCTTCAATTGCTTCGACCCGCTTGGCTCCCGTTCCGAGATGCCAATCGGGAACGATGAGTTCATCAACACCAACCTCGCGCCACTTCACCGCGAGTTCGGCAAATTGCTCCGCCGTTCCCGCAAATGCCGCGCGGCCACCCGCTGCATCGACGAACGCCTGCGCCTTTGCTGGCGACTCAGTGAGGAACACGAGTGCTTGTGTCGAGCGTCGAAGCGTGGACGGATCGCGACCAATTCGTTCACACGCAGCATCGAGCACCAAGGAACGCTCGGCAAAGGTCGACGGCATCGCCCACATATTCCATCGATCGGCATGGCGCGCAATGAGGCGCAACATTCGATCGCCCTTCCCGCCAATGAGTAGTGGCAAACGCGATTGCACCGGTTTCGGTTCACACCACGCGTCGGCCACTGTGAAAAATGAGCCGGCGAACGTGGTCGACGACTGCTCAAGGAGTGATCGCACCACGGTGCAGTATTCGTCGAGACGTTCGATTCGTTCACCGGGTGAACCCAAGGCGATGCCGTACTGCTCGTGCTCGTTGTGCTGCCAACCGGCACCGAGCCCCAACGTCAATCGGCCATTAGAGATCTGATCAACGGTGGCTGCCCAGTTCGCCACCACTGCCGGATGTCGATAACTGGCCGACATCACCAATGGGGTCAACCGAAGCGAAGTCGTGGCCACCGCAAGCGCCGACAAGACCGAGGTGACTTCGAAGCGCGGATCGGAAACGGAACCGAATCCGCCTCCATCGGCCATGAAGTGATCTTCGATCGCGACGCCGCACCAACCCAAGCGTTCGACCTGTTCAACGATCTCGAGCAGTGCAGGCCACGGCTGGCTCACGAGCGGCCACAGGGTGAGTTCCATCCGAACAGTCTCGTGCATTCGGCGGATGTGCGAGAGTGAGCCCATGGCTCATCTTTTCGACGAACGTTCCATCCTCCTCACCGACCGAGTCGCCATCGTGACTGGGGCGGCCGAAGGCATCGGTCGCGATACTGCGCTGCTCTTCGCTCGATGCGGCGCGACGCTGGCGATCTGCGACCGACAAACAGAACTCCTTGCCGATGTCGCGAAGCAGATCGAAGCGCTTGGGCGACCGGTAATCACTGCCGAGCTCGATGTTCGCGACGCCACCGCGGTCGATGCGTTCGTGGAACAGATCGCGGCAACGCACGGACATGTTGATGTCCTCGTCAACAACGCCGGCGGCACGTTCGTCTCGCCCTTCCTTGAGGTCAGTCCAAAGGGCGAAGCTTCGCTCATTGCCGAAAATTTCACGCAGGTCACGCACTTCATTCGCCGTGTCGCACCGCTCATGACCAACGGTGGTTCCATCATCAACATCACGTCCGTCGAAGCGCATCAGGCCGGCCCCGGGTTCGGCATTTACGCCGCAATGAAAACCGCAGTGGAGAGTTTGTCCAAGTCGCTTGCACTTGAATTCGGTACTCGTCGCATTCGTGTGAACTCGATTTCTCCCGACGCGCAGCCTTCCGAAGGCGATAAGGGATTGCAGGAAACGCTGGTCGACAGCGATCCGGAATTCCTTCCTGCGTTCCTTCCGCCGCTCGGCTATCTCGGCACCACCGAAGACACCGCCGCTGCAGCCCTGTTCCTTGCGTCGGACCTTTCCCGTTTCATCACCGGCACTTCGATTCATGTCGACGGCGGCACCTGGGCCGGCGGTGGTTGGCACCGACCCGATTCCACTCGTCCGAGCCACTGGAGCAGCGAAGATGTCTGAGACCTCTCCCCTCTCAAATCCGTGGGGCCTTGAAGGGCTTTCAGTTGTCGTGATGGGTGCTGGCGGTGGAGGCATTGGAACGTCAATCAGTCGTTTTCTTGGTCACGCGGGCGCATCGGTCGTGGCCGTTGATATCGACGCGGAAAAGTTGAAGGTCTGCACCGACGCGCTTGAAGCCGATGGCACGACGCATCTCGGTCTCATCGCCGACGGCCGCGACAAGAGCGCGGTTGCTGCAGTGGTCGACACCGCATGTGAACTCGCGCCACTGCGCGGGTCAGTGCAGGTAGCCGGCGGTATGTGGCCACCGCAATGGGCGCCGTTCGCCAGCGACGATCCCGCCTTCGACGACGTCATGGCTCTCAACTTCGGCTCCACCGTCAATACCGTTCGCGCCGTTGGCCGTCGGCTCGTTGAACAAGGCAACGGCGGAACACTGTGCAACATCGCGACAACTTCCGCGCTCAATGGCATGCCCTATGGCTCGGCTTATGCCGCAGCGAAGGCCGCCGTGTTGTCGCTCACTCGTTCACTTTCGATCGAATGGGGTAGCCGCAATATTCGCGTCAACGCCGTTGCGCCCGGTTCGATCGCAACGCCCAAAAGCGCGTCAACCCGCAAACCGGGCGACACCGATGGCAACGACCTCGATGTCATCCCCATGCGTCGACGCGGCACAAGCGACGACATCGCACGAGGCGTGTTGTTCATGATGTCGGACATGTCCGCGTACGTCACTGGCCAGGTGTTGTGTGTCGATGGTGGAACGTCAGTGCGACCCACCTACAACGACAGCGAAGAGCTGCCGGTGTTTGTCCATAACGAAGAACTGCGCGCTCGCCTTAAAGACTGGTAAAGCGACCGCCGCTCACGACAAGTGTCTGACCGGTGACATAGCGCGCCTCATCGCTGCACAAGAACACCGACGGCGGCCCGATATCGGTTTCGGGATCACCTAAACGCCCGAGCGGCACAAGACCTTCGATGCGTTTCACGCGTTCAGGTTCGAGGATCTTCATGTTCTCGAGCGCGGGCGAAATCGCCAATGGCGCAACGCTGTTTACTCGAATGTGATCGGGGCCCCATTCGCGAGCAAGTGCTCGCACGAACCCGCGTTGTGCTGCTTTTACTGCGCTGTAGAACGGCGCTCGTTCCGACCCTTCGATGCCTGCCGGCGAACTCATGAGCAGATACGCGCCTCTGGTCTTCTGCAAATGCGGATACGCCTGCACCGCGAGACGCCAGGTGGCCCGAACCGTGACCGACGAATGGTCTTCCCACTCATCGAGCGTCGTATGTTCAAAATCGGTTGCTTCGCTTGATCGATTGCTGACGGCGTTATGAACGACAGCATCGAGACGGCCGTAGTCGTTCGCCAATTGAGCAATCGCCGCTGCACTTTGCGATGAATCGGTGACATCACAACGGAGGATTACCGGCGTTCCACCTGCCGCCGCAACATCTGCAGCCGTTTCTTCCGCCGCTTCCGGCCGGCGTACGCCGATACCCACGATCGCACCGGCCGAGGCAAACGCAGCAGAAACGCCGCGACCCACGCCCGCACCTGCACCAGTCACAAGGACAACGCGGCCTTCCATCAATCCTTGAAGTCCGCTCATGGCTGCATCACCGTTCCGCGATCGGCAACCAACAGTGCGCCGGTTATGGCACCGGCCGCGGGGGTCGCCAACATGTCGACAAGTCCGAGAACATCGTCGACTGCCGACGACGGTGGAAGCGCTGGTTGCCCCAACACTGGAACTGCGGGCATCACGACACCGTCGGCATCGTCATCGCCCAGCATGAACGCCGAAAGTTCAACTTCGATGGTGTTCACCGTGATGGAACGAGCGCCCCAACGTCGGGCCACCGCCTTCGCCATTACCCGAATCGCTTCGACTGCGGTGCACAACGGAACAAGTTCAGCAACGCCAGTGGTGACAACGGTGGGAAGGACGAGAATGACACGCCCACCATCGGCAACAACCGCGTGCGCTTGTTGCAGCGCGATAAATGCCGCGCGCATTGAATATTCCGCTGCTTGATCCCACTCCGCTTCGCTCAGCGAGGTAATAGGCGCGGCACGAAACGCCGAAGGATCGATTGCGGCAAGCACCACACGATCGACCGTGTTCGATCCACAGAGCGATCGCAACGACGCAGCGACTGCACCAGCATCAGTGAGATCGAGAGACGGATCGGTTTGCAAAATTGCGTCGCCACGATCTTGAAGTCGCTTGGCGACCGACGCGCCGATGCCCGACCTCGTCGTGATGACAAGCGTTGTTGGTGATGGCCCCATAGCAATCCTCCCGAGGCCGAAACGCTAGTTCGCTCCTCCCCCGCAGCTGTCACCGGTAGTCTCGCTCGGTGGACAGGGGGAAGCAGCGGCGAGTGCTCGTCGCCACGATGCTCGGCGTCTTTGTGTCGGGTTGGCCATCGGTCATCCTCGTCGCCGCCCTTCCAGAGATCAGCGCCAACCTTCACGCATCGCGCTCAACGATTTCCTGGGTCGTGTCACTACCGATGCTGTTCGGCGCCGTCATGCTCCCCACCTTTGGCCGCCTCGGCGATCTCAAAGGTCAACGCCGCGTCTTTCTTCTCGGACTCACAATTTCTGGCGGTGCCGCTCTTCTCACTGCGCTGTCGTGGAACGCCGGATCACTCATCCTCTTCCGCACCATCAGTCAGACCGCCGGTTTCGCAACTGCGCCAACCGCGATCGCACTCATTATGGAAACGTTCCCCCTCGATGCGCGACCACGAGCGCTCGGCATGTGGGCATTCGTTACGGCCGCAGCTCCGGCACTCGGTTTGGTTTTCGGCGGGCCGATGGTCGAAGCGCTTAGTTGGCGGGGTGTGTTTTTTGCGCAAGGTGCACTTGCGTTTCTCTTTCTTCCCTTTTGCACCCGTTGGCTTTCAGAAACCAAACGTCGTTCAAACATCGGTTTTGATATCGCCGGCGGCATCACACTCATGCTCGCCACCGGAGCGATCCTTCTCTATCTCGATCGCGGTGGATCATGGGGGTGGACACAACCTGCCGCACTAGCCCTCATCATCTCTGCACCACTTCTCATTCTCCTTTTCATTCGCATCGAGAAGCGGGCGAAGTTTCCGCTTCTTCCCACCGGACTCCTCGCCAACCCCGCGTATTCGATGCCCGCAATCTCCGAGTTCTTCTCACAAACCTCGAGCAACGCGGTGTTCTTCAGCGCGCCGCTTCTCCTGCAACAACGCTTTGGGAAATCCGTTGCCGAAACCGCCTTTCTCATGCTGCCGCTTCCGCTTGGCATGTGCTTTGGCGCAATCATCGGAGGACGAGTCGCCGCAAGATTTGGCGAGCGACGCGGTGGACTCATTGGCACAACATCAATGGCCTTTTCGATGGTGCTATTCCTTGTTGGTTACAACACCAAATCGCTCGGACTCATCACGGTCGCTCTCATCGTGCAAGGAATTGCCAATGGATTCGTGCGCCCCGCCGTTGCATCGGCGGGAGGTGCAGCACTGAGCCCTGAGTATTTCGGTGTCGGAATGGCGACTATGCGCATGATTGCCCTTCTCGGTTCAACTATGGGAATCAGCGTTGCTCTCGCCGCATCAACCATCGGCGGATTCCGTGCCATTTATGTCACGACTTTGGGTCTCGCACTATTGGCAACAGCAACGATGACGCGAGTCGTTTCGCATAAGAAACTGACTGGCACACCTGAAGAACGAAAAGCGCAGGAACAAACGCTCATCAAAGAAATGGAAACCGAAGCGGGACTCACGACATTGCCCGCATTCGAAGGCTGACCATGCAACCAACGAAAACGCCCACAGCTGTTCTCTATCTCGCCACGTGGCTCCCCACGCACCTTCACGAACAGTTTTCAAACTGGTGCGACGACCACCACCGAGAGCAACTCCGACTCCCAGGATTCCTGCGCGCTCGTCGCTTCGAATGGGTGAGCAGCGGACGCGATGACAACCCACCGCAGTACCTCACGATGTACGAACTCGATTCGCTTGCGGTGCTCACCAGCGAGGCCTACGTCGAGCACACACGTTCAAGTAGTGGTCTGCCCGACTTCCTCAGAGGCAATCTGCGCGTCGAACGGCGCGATTGCGAACTCGTCGCTGCCCTTCCCTCGAGATGGTGGCCACCGGCACGCACCCCATTGCTCGACCTCTTCCAACTCAACGACGACGCGCTCGCCGTTGGACTCAAACAACACATCGCAGAACTCGCAGTACCCGCGGACACCTCGTTTACCGTGCGAGTGATCGACAGTGACGACAACGAACCATTGGTGTTGCTCGATCACGACGATGCCGGAACCGACCTCATCAACACCATTACTGCAGCGAGCGGGTCACTTCGTTCTTCATGGCGATGTGTTTTCGACGAACTCTCCGGCTCGGCTGTTCAGGCGTAGTTCCTCGGCCTTCTAGGATCAGGCCATCGAAATCTTGATCATCTGTTCCGGCAATACGTGTCGTTCACCTATGGCGATGGGCCTCCTCGCGCATCACCTTGCGCTGCGCGGCATGGAGGCTCGCGTGCATTCGGCCGGAACGCTTGGCTGGGGCGGCCCGGCCACCAATCACGCGGTGGAAACGCTTGCTGCTCGCGGCCTCGACCTTTCTGAACACGAAAGTCGGCGGATCAAAGGCGAGGACGTCGCCGAGGCCGACCTCATCATCGGCATGACTCGCGACCATGTGCACGGCGTCGTCATTCACGACCGTGCGGCGATCGAACGCACCTTTGTGATGGGCGAAATCGTTCGATTGGGAAACAAAGTTGGACCTCGCAAGCCCGGCCAATCGGTCCGCGACTGGTGCGCCACGGTCGCCGCGCTCCGACCAAAAGGTCGACCCGCCGGTATCGCCGCCGACGACATCGCCGACCCGGTCGGAGAAGGACTCGAGGTCTACGCGGCAACGGCCGACAAACTCGATGTTCTTTGCGCGGCCACAGCTGCGCTTTTGCTGCCCGACGGCGCCCACGGCGAGATCGTCGACATTGATCCGCTGATCGAGCCGTAATTCTGCGAGCTCATTGAGTATCTCCCCTAGGCTGAACTCATGGGGAAATTCGCAAATAGCAAGGCACTCGCCGGCGCAAGCTTCGGCGTACTGAAGAGCGAAAAGAAGCTCGCCGCCATCCCAGTTGTCTCGGCGATCACCTGCGGCGTCATTGCCGTCGCTGTTGGTGGGGGCGTACTGCTGACCGCCGACTTCATTTCCAATCCAGCACCAGGCCAAGACGATTTCGCCATGACCCCCGTGTCGTGGGCGGTCGGCATTGTCGGCCTTTTCATCATCGGACTCGTGTCGCAAATGTTCGCGGCAACGTTGATCGCCGCCGCCAACGAACGTCTCGACGGCGGCAGCTTCACGATGGGTCAAGCATTTTCCAAAGCCACAAGTCGCACTCCGTCGATCCTTGGTTGGTCGGCGATCAACTCCACCGTTGGTGTGGTGTTGCAAGCCGTTCGAGACAAAGCCGGTTTCGTCGGAGACATTGCCGCTGGCCTCATTGGTGCCGCCTGGAATGTCATCACCTGGCTTGTTCTTCCCATCATCATCGTTGAGGGAATCGGACCGATCGCCGCAATCAAAAAATCTGCGCACTTGTTGAAAGCCACGTGGGGAGAAAACTTGTTTGCTCAAGCCGGCATCGGACTCATCGGCTTTCTCTTGATGCTCCCCGGCATCCTCGTCTTCGGTGCGCTGAGCTTTGCCCTTCCCGTCGTTGGCATCCCGCTGCTTCTCATTTGGATTGTTGTCATCGGTTGTCTCATGTCAGCACTGGGCGCGATCTACCGCACCGCGCTCTACCGATTCGCAGTTGGCCTTCCGAATGGCGACGCGTTCACTCAAGACGAACTCGCCAACGCGTTCAAGCCAAAAACAAAGACTGGACGCTTGCGCTAAGCGATCCATGGTCGACTGAGCTCTCCACGAAGGCGGACGGGAATGAGATTGAAACTGGCGCCAAAAACTCGCGTCCGTCAACTTGCAACATTGGTAACAGCATCGCTGATTGCTTCACTGACGTTCGTTGGGCTTTCTGTCGGCCCCTATACCTCGATCGCTAGTGCGGCCGACGGCGATATGACGCTGACCGTCGTGACAACGCCCACTTCAACCACTATTGAAATTCCAATTCAAGGTTCGGTCACTGGCACCGTTGTCATCAACTGGGGAGACGGCAGTTCAGCTTCCGTCACAACCAATGCCAACGTTCCGCATACCTATGCATCGACTGGTGCTCACACCATTTCTATCAGTGGATCATTCACCCACTACGGCGACTGCGGCGGCAACGTAGGTCAAGACCTCATCACCGCCGTCACATCGTGGGGCTCCAATGGAAACACCAGTTTCGCTTGCGCGTTCCAAGATGCGTACTCAATCGCGTCAGTACCAACCGCCCTCCCCAGCTCAACACCCGTCACCGACCTTTCAAATATGTTCACTTGGGCTGAAGCCTTCAACGGGGCAATCGGGGGTTGGGACACAAGTTCTGTCACCAACATGGCAAACATGTTCCAAGGTGCCTTGTCGTTCAATCAGCCCATCGGGGGTTGGGACACAAGCAACGTCACCACCATGGCAAACATGTTCAATTCGGCAGATGCTTTTAACAGTCCTATCGGCGGCTGGGATACGAGTTCTGTAACGACGATGGCCGACATGTTCCACACAGCGGGGACTTTCAATCAACCGATCGGAACTTGGGACGTAAGCCACGTCACCACCATGAACTCAATGTTCGCCGAAGCGGAAAATTTCAACCAAAGTCTCAATGGGTGGACTACCTCAGCGGTCACCGAAATGGACTACATGTTCAATAGCGCGCTGATGTTTAACGGAGACATCCACAGCTGGAATACCAGCAATGTCACTTCGATGGACTCAATGTTCAAGCTCGCGGTTGCATTTAATCAACCCATCGGCACATGGGACGTAAGTCACGTCACGACGATGTTTGAGATGTTTGGTTCGGCCATTGCATTCAACCAACCCATTGGAAACTGGAACACAACAAGCCTCGTTAACTTGCAAGGAACGTTCATCGACGCCAGAAAATTCAACCAACCAGTTGGAAACTGGAATACAAGCAACGTCACCAATATGGTCGCCACGTTTGCTTATGCAAATTCGTTCAACCAATCGTTGAACTGGGACACAAGCCACGTCACGTCGATGAGCGGCATGATGTACAACACGTTCGCGTTCAATCAGAACATCAGCGGATGGAACACACACAACGTCACCGACATGCAAGACATGTTTGGTGGTGATATCTCCTTCGATCAGAACCTCGCGAGCTGGGATATCCGGAATGTCCAAAACATGATCCGAATGCTCGATGGATCAGGGCTCTCCGCAACCAATTACAGCAACACCCTCATCGGCTGGGCCGCTCAAACCCCGCACATCAACGTCACCTTCGGTGCAAGCGGATTGGTTTATCTCCCGTCTGCTGTGAGTGCTCGATCAACTCTCACTGGTACCTACAACTGGTCAATCTCCGGAGACTCACTCAGCGCTGATGCCAACATGTCACTCACGGTAACGACCCCGGCTTCGTCAACTTCAGTGACTATGCCGATTAGCGGAATATCGGGGACGATCACGATCGCGTGGGGCGACGGTTCGACAAATTCTTTCTCCTCAGGAAGCGACTTCCCCCACGTCTACGCAACTGCGGGCACGTACAACATCACCATT
>JALQSZ010000429.1:355-1390 GCA_023264135.1 Acidimicrobiales bacterium | reverse complement strand
TGGTCACGATTCGTGATGGTCAACGCACCGGAGCAATGCCAGGTCGATTGTTGCGAAGCAAAAGCCGTTCTTCATCGAAAGAGGTAGTGCAATGAGTGATCTTCCCTGGGTGATTTCAGTCGATGATCATGTCGTCGAACCGAAAGATGTCTGGACATCGCGTTTGCCGAAAGACATGGTCGAACGAGGACCACACGTCGTCGAAGACACGTGCGAGTTGGCCTTCGATCCAAAGACTGGCGCGCACAGCTTCATCAAGGGTGGCGATGGACCGATCGCCGACTGGTGGATCTTTGGCGATGCAATGCGACCCATTCCTCAGGTCATGGCCTGTGCGGGGAGCAAACCCGAGGACTTCACGTTGCAGCCCATTCCGTTTTCGGAAATGCGACCAGGTTGCTACGACCGCGACGCGCGCCTGGCCGATATGGACGTCGCTCGAATCGAACGTTCGCTGTGTTTCCCGACCTTTCCTCGATTTGCTGGTCAACAGTTCTTTGAATCGCCCGATAAGGAAGTTGCACTTCTGTCTGTCCGAGCGTTCAACGACTGGATGATCGAAGAGTGGTGCGGGCCAAGCGGTGGCCGGCTCATTCCGCTTTGCATTATTCCGTTGTGGGACGCCCAACTCGCGGCGACAGAAGTTCGTCGAATCGCAGCGCTTGGATGTCGGGCAATCACGTTCCCTGAACTTCCGACGTTCCTCGGACTTCCGTCGATTCATGATCACGACAACTTCTGGGAACCGTTGTGGCAGGCCTGCAATGAAACCGGCGTCACCATTCATATGCATATCGGTTCAGGTTCAAAGATGCCGCAAACGAGTATCGATGCACCGTCTGGTGTTGGCGTGGCGGTTACGTCGATCAATGCGTTTATGGCATTGGCCGATTGGCTGCTTTCAGGAATCCTTGCCCGGTATCCCAACGTGAAAATCGCGTTCTCTGAAAGTCAGATCGGATGGATGCCATATGTCTTTGAACGATGCGATCGTGTGTTCCAACAAAGTTCGGGTTGGAGCAAGATCAATCCCTC
>JALQSZ010000429.1:0-345 GCA_023264135.1 Acidimicrobiales bacterium | reverse complement strand
GGTGACAGAACTTCCCTCGAGTTATGTGCCCGGCCGTGTGTACGGATGTTTCTTCGATGACATGGTCGGAATCGAGACCAGAGACCTCATCGGTGTCACTCAATTGTTGTTCGAGACCGATTACCCGCATCAGGATTCAACCTGGCCCTCAACTCCGAACGTGGTTGCCAAGATTGCGGAACGTGTGTCGTCAGAAGAGCTCGAAATGATCATGCGCACTAATGCGATTGATCTTCTCCAACTCGACGCAGCAAGTCTTGTACCTGCGAACCTCCGATAGTTCGCAGTGAATCGATAACGATTGGTGAGCGAAGGCCTAGGGCTTTCCCACGCCTGCGTGTTCGA
>JALQSZ010000428.1 GCA_023264135.1 Acidimicrobiales bacterium | reverse complement strand
CACCACTCAGTGAGCCCGGCCGACGCGAAGAGCCAGTATGGGCATCGAGCACACGCAGGTCGAGACCCGATTGACTTCGGCCGTCGGCCGTGATCTCCGAACGCTGCAATTGGTATCGGCCGTGGGTCATTTTTCCGAGGTGATGGTTTGCTGCGGCAGCGACCCGTTCGAGTTCCCCGGCAAGTACCCAAGTTTCGAGCGCTATGCGTTTGGGGCCTTGACCGTCGCAAGTCTTCGCCAGCGACTCAAGCGATTTCATTCGGTCATATGCGTCTTCTGATCCGCCGGCGATCGAGTTGGCCTCATTTAGATTCCCTCGCGCTTGGTCAAAGTGTGCCGTGAGTGTTCCAAATGCATTGGTTGCTTCCTGTGCTACTGCTTGCGTCGCGTCGGCCAACAGCTTCAATTCGGTGACATCGGGTCGCTGATCGGGAAGATCGATCTTGAGGTTCTGTTCGAGAAGCGTCTGATTTCTCGCGTCTCGCGTGTCGTAGTTGAGGATTGCAGTCGTCAGATCAGCAAGCATTTCCGAATCGAGAGCAACCGCTTCTGCCTCAGCCACAGTCGCAAATGGTGATGACTCCAGCGCATCGGCAAGAGCAGTGGCAGATGATTTCGCCGTTGCTTCGGCGCTGGTCAACGCCTTTGCCGCGAGGCGACAAGATTCAATAGATGTCTCTACACGTGCAAGCGCATGTGAAATGTTCTGAAGCGCGGTGATTGCAGCCACTGAGTCTTCGCCCAACGATTGGGCGAACTCACCCAAATCTTTACGAAGTTCCTCACAACGTTCTTCAGCTGTCTCGATGCGCGGACCGACTCCGGCGAGTTCAACATCGATTTCGATCTGGCGGGCGTCGAGTTTGTTTTTCTCGTTCTCTGCCAACTCGATCTCGGCGGCGAGGTTCTTGAGTTGGTTCGCTGCATTCCGCGCGGCCTCATGAGCAGCTCCTGCTTGCTCACGTTCGACACTGAGATCCTCGAGCGATCGTGAAGCAAATTCGCCCAGTTCTTCGATCAACTGCTGCTGGCGATTGCCAAGGTCTCGGAGTGCCGCTGCAGCGCGAAAAAGTTCGTCGGTGGCCTTGTCGCGTTCGGCGCTGCTGACTAGGCCCTCATTCGACGTCAACGCTGGACGCGGATGTTCTGTGGAGCCGCACACCGCGCAAGCTTCACCAGGAACAAGCGACGCCGCTAACCGTGGCGCAGCAGAATCATCGAAGGCTTTACTCGCCGCTTGCTGGCGGTCGCTTGCTTCCCTCTGCGCCGCATTCGCGGCCTCAATCTTTGGGCCAATTTCGAGAAGTTCTTTTCGCAGGTCGACAAGAGCAGCTGCAGCATCTGCTTCGATCTTGCGCTGCAACTCCGTCGCTGCGAGTGCTTCAAAGTCTTTT
>JALQSZ010000427.1 GCA_023264135.1 Acidimicrobiales bacterium | reverse complement strand
TTCCGACACTGCGTCGCAGGTTGTTGCGGTGCCGAAATCCGCGATGATCGTTGGGCCGCCATAGAGGTCGTAGGCGCCAACGGCATTGGCGATGCGGTCAGCACCAACTTCTTTGGGGTTGTCGTAATCGATACGAATGCCCGAACGAACGCCGGGACCAATCACGATCGGTTCGAAATCCAAGTGACGGGCTGCGACCTGACGAAGGGTTGCCGTGACTCGAGGAACACCGGAAGAGATCACGATGCCATCGATATCGGTGAAGCTATTGCGACGAAGCGCAAGGAAGCCTTGCAACATGACGGCGTATTCATCGCCGGTGCGATCTGCAGCGGTGGAGATTCGCCAATGATCAAGCAAGCCCGCTTCGGGACGGCGTCCCGCTGCTGTGCCGCCATCGAGTTCATACAAACCAACGACGGTTTGCGTATTTCCAGCGTCAACTGCGAGAAGCATTCGGTGATCCTCCGTCACGCGGGATCGATATCGAGACCGATGTCGAGCACCGGCGCGGAGTTGGTGAGTCCGCCAACCGAGATGCAATCGACACCGGCTGCGCTATAAGCGGCGATGGTTTCGAGGGTGATGCCACCCGAGGCTTCGAGAAGCGGACGACGAGGCGAAGCCGACGCGACCGCAACGCACTCACGAATCTGATCGGGTGTCATGTTGTCGAGCAACAGCGCGTCAGCTCCTGCCGCCAATGCTTCGTGAACCTGTTCGATCGTGTCGCATTCCACGTGCACGGTGCGCGCTGGCCACATGGAACGCGAGCGAGCGACGGCATCGGTAATGCCGAAGAGTGCGATGTGGTTGTCCTTCAACAAGATCCAATCGGAAAGGTTGCCGCGATGATTGCGACCTCCCCCGGCGCGCACCGCGGCTTTTTCAAGAACGCGGAGTCCGGGAGTGGTTTTGCGCGTATCCCACACATAGGCGTTGCCGCCCTTTGCTGCTTCGACGACGTACTCGCTCGTTCGTGTTGCGATTCCCGAAAGGTGACCAAGGAAGTTCAACGCCGTGCGCTCAGCAGTGAGGATCGATGCGAGTCGTCCAGTCGCGGTGGCAATGAGTGAACCGGGGCCAACGCATTCACCGTCGTCAAGTGCCCATTCGAGTGACACCGTGGGGTCAACCTGCGCAAACGTTTCGGCGGCACACGCACTACCAGCAATGACGCCAGTTGAACGGGCAACGAAACGCGCCGTGGCAACGAGGTCTTGCGGAAGGAGCGCCGAGGTGAGGTCACCAAGCGGGGTGAGGTCCTCGGCGAGAGCGCGTTCGACCGCGTCGACGACAACGACTCGGGGCGGTTGGAGCAGATCGGACATCCCGAAAGCCTGCCCTGCCGAACCCGATTGGAGCGAACCGGTCAGACGATCACCAAGCGCAGAGCCAGATTCGGGTCGGTTTCTGGCCAATC
>JALQSZ010000426.1 GCA_023264135.1 Acidimicrobiales bacterium | reverse complement strand
CGACCGACACGATTTATTTCAGTACCCAAACTCGAGCGGCAGAGATCCTCATCGGCGCGCTCCTGGCCCTGCTTCTTCCACTTGGCGGACGTCGGCCTTCCTTCCTCATTCGTTCGCGCGTCCTCGAAGTTCTTGCTCCGCTCGCCGTCATCATTCTCTTGGTGCTTTGGGCAACGACGTCACAGACGAGTGCCTGGCTCTACAACGGCGGCTTCGCACTGCACGCGCTGATCGCCGCCGTGATCATCGCCGCGCTTGTTATTGGCGGAACGTTGTGCGATCGATTGGCATGGAAGCCGCTTGTCGCGGTTGGCCTTATTAGTTACGGGCTCTACCTGTATCACTGGCCAATTTTTGCCATCCTCACCGAGGATCGTGTCGGACTTGGCCGGTACGGAACCTTCATCGTTCGCATGCTCGTCACGGTTGCGATCGCATTGCTCTCCTACCGGTTTCTTGAACAACCAATTCGGCGAGGCAAGTTCGTCGGCAACCGGCGCGTATGGATTGCCGTACCGATTGCAATGGCCGTTGTTGCTGGTCTTATTTTCGTCGCAACCCGCGACACGCCAAAACTTGCCTACGCCGGCTTCGATACGAAAAAGGCGACGATCTCGACTGTCGATAACAGTTCGAGTTCCGCTGCATCGTCAACAACAAGCACGCTCAAAGTCACGTCGCCGGCACCGCGCGCGCTAATGACCGTCGGAGATTCCTCGATGTACGACGAAACGCCAGCGCTGCGCGCAAGTTTCTTTGCCATCGGGACACAAACAAGTGTCGAAGCTGCCTATCCCGGTATCGGCCTCACGTTTGGCGGCACCGGACATTGGCGTGAGGAATGGCAGAAGAAAGTTGATGAGAACAAACCGGAGCTCACGGTCGTGATGCTCGGTGGCTTCGACTACGACTTCATCACTGCCAAAGGCCCCGACGCATATCGACCAATTGTCGATGAACTGGTGGGCATCCTCACCTCACAAGGGGGTCGTGTTGCGTTCTTGCCGATCCTGCCGTGTGGCAATGTTCCCGATGCCGCTCAAGATGCAATTTTTGCGGAACTCCCCGGTCGGTACCCCGGCAGCGTCATGTACATCGACACCACAAGCGTGTTTGCCGGATGCCCGCAAACAAAAGTCGCGGCCGACGGCACTGTTGTGAAATTGCGGAAGCCGGATACGTGGCATCTCTGCCCCGCTGGCGCCGCGCTTCTCGCAACGTATGTTCACGAGAAGTTGTACGACGCAGGTTGGACTCCCGCTCCGGCTACTGGTTGGGAAGTTGCCGACTGGAACAACGACCCGCGATTCGACGAGTGTCGCGGTCGTTAGACCGTGATGTTGGTAAACCCACCGGTCTTCGTGAATGGAATCGCTCGGTTCGAAGAAAAGTCAGTCTTCGAAAGATCGATGGCGTACCACTGCGGATC
>JALQSZ010000425.1 GCA_023264135.1 Acidimicrobiales bacterium | reverse complement strand
TGTTCCAAAGTTTGTCGCCCTCGAACACGAAGTACTCGAGTCCAAGACAGGTACGACCCTCTTTGACCATGTAAGGCGACCACGAACCAAAATTCTGAATGCGGCCAACAATGACGGCCGGAGAATGGATGTAGATCCAGTTGTCGGGGAAGCCCGCACTCTCAGGAACAACAAGTGCCACGGTGAGGAAGTCGCGGTAGCGAAGATCGTTCGCGGCGGCGAGCACATCGGCGGGCGGTGGCGGATCCATCGCTTTGAGGAGCGAGGACATCGGCATCGAGGAAATGACCTCGTCGCAGGCGAACGTGGAGTCGCCGTCGGGACCTTGGGTCGTCACTGACGTTGCTCGACCCTCGTGGTGCTCGATGCGAGTGACTTTCTGTTCCATATGCACCGTGGAACCAGCGGCGACGACTTTGTCTCGAGCGGTCTCCCACATCATTCCCGGCCCGTATTTCGGGTACTGGAACTCTTCAATGAGGGAGGTGATGTCGGTGGACTTGCCCTTATGAACAAAGGGGACCCAACTGGGAACGGCGTCGAGGATTGCGTTGATGCCGGCGTTCCAGAGCGACATGTTCTTAATGCGCTGTGCCGCCCAGTCAGCCTGCAACTTGCTCGCTGGAACGCCCCAAACCTTCTCGTTGTAGGTCTTGAAGAAGTGATCGAAGAGACGCTTGCCGAATCGATTGGTGATCCAGTCCTGCAAGCTCTCTTCTGGGCGGTGCCGTCCGAACAACTTGGCAATGCTGACTTTCGCCCGCGCCCAGAAGTAGGAAACTACGCAGCGCACCGCTTCGACAATGCCGAGGTTCTTCAGCGCATTGGAGGCCTTGAGCGGGTAATCGAAGTATTTCCCGTCGTAGAAGATGCGGCTCATTCGAGGACGCATGAGAAATTCCTCGTCGGGCAAAATTTCGTGCCAAAGGTCCTCGACTGGTTGAACCTTGGTGAAGAAGCGATGACCACCGAGGTCGAAGCGCCAGCCATCTCGTTCGACGGTTCGCGAGATACCACCGATGGCATCGGTCGCTTCAAGGATGGTGCTCGTTCGGCCTGCCTTCGAGAGTTCGAATGCAGCGGTGAGACCGGCGGGTCCGGCACCGATGATGACCACCGAAGGAGTGGAGCCGGTGGTCGTGTCGGGGGGAGTCGTCATCAGGTCACTTTCGCAATGAGGAACGGGGTGAGTGTAGTGAAGGGACCCCTTGGAAGCGTTGACCTAGGTGCCGATTCTGACGGGGGAGCGGCTGTACTCTGCGGACCCATGCAACCGAACGAGACCGCCCCCGCAGGCTCCTCCGCTGCCGACCGGGCTCGTCCGGAGATCATTGCTCTGGCGGTCGTTGCCGCTGCGGTCGGGGTCATCAGCCGGTTCGTCACGCGATCCTCGCTCTGGCTCGATGAAGCACTTTCGGTCGACATCGCCCGAT
>JALQSZ010000424.1 GCA_023264135.1 Acidimicrobiales bacterium | reverse complement strand
ATTCTGCAGTGATGGCGCATGTCGATCTGCAGTCAGGCGAAGGCCGATTCCGGTGGCTTCACGCTCGTCCCGGCCATGCGCGTGCGCTCTTTGACGATGCGGTCGCGCATCATTCGGATCGATCGTGGGTCGTGACAGTTGATCAAGTGATCGACGAAGGTTGGTTCGGCGACACGGTGACCGACGCGTCTCGCGCTCGACTTGGCGATGTCGCACTCGTGGCCCGAGAAGCGCTGGCATTCGCGGATCCCGCCGATAGCGGCGCATTTCCTTTGCGCGCGCGGCACGGATCACTCACGGCCGATGAAATGTATGTGCCGCTTTTGGTTGGAACTCATTGAGTCCTCGGCGAGACTGCTGCTATGACTGATCCCATGACTGGCGGAGCCGAGCGCGGTGAACTGATTCTTCCTTCCGAAGACACTGCAACGGAAGAAGAACAGCACGAGATGGTGTCCGAACCCGCGAAGGTGATGCGCGTTGGTTCGATGATCAAACAATTGCTTGACGAAGTTCGACAGACCGAACTCGACGAACCGTCACGAGTTCGTCTGCGGGCCATTTACGACACGTCGATCGAGGAACTCGGCTCGGCACTCTCGCCCGACCTTCGCGACGAACTCCAGCGACTGGCATTTCCCTTCGCCGAAGAAGGAACGCCGACCGATATCGAATTGCGTGTTGCCCAAGCACAGCTCGTTGGCTGGCTCGAAGGTCTTTTCCATGGTATTCAGGCCACATTGTTCGCCCAGCAAATGGCCGCTCGTCAGCAGCTCGAAAATATGCGGGGCCAATTGCCGCCCGGGGCTGGTCGCCCAGGTTCGGAGTTTCCCGAACCTGAGGACCGTCCCGGTACGTATCTCTAACGCTTCAGTTCTTGCTCAGCGGCCCGACACCAATTCGGCCTTGACCTTGCTGAGTTGGAAACCGGTAATCAGGAACAACAGGCCGAGAAGTACGAGTGCGATGCCGAGCACGACACCGAGCACATTCTTCGTTGCGGTCGGCCACACCATGATCACAACGCCAACGGCGATGGTGATGAGGGCTTCAAGAAGCAGCTTGCCGCGGCCCATGTCTTTGGGCAGCAGGAACGAAACCACGAGTGCGATGAGGCCGGTCACGACAAAGTCGAGGCCAATAAGCCAGACGACGGCGGTGATGGTTGCGGTTGACCAGAAGATCAACGCAAGGCCGATACCGAGGTTGATGAGGCCACGGATGAGCAGTAATCCCCAGTAGGTGCCTTTGCGGTGCGTCGTGATTGCCTCGGCAGCCTGACCAAATCCGGACACCACGAACAAAATGCCGAGGATGACCGCCACGACGTGAACGGTGCGGTTCGGCCAGGCCAAGAGCACGATGCCGGCGACGAGGCTGATGAGGCCGATGGAATAGGACAGGATTCGGGAGCCTCGTAGGAGGTCCATCGTGGATCGATCG
>JALQSZ010000423.1 GCA_023264135.1 Acidimicrobiales bacterium | reverse complement strand
GCGATGCGGAGTGGATGGGCCGAATCCACCGGTTCCTGGGTTTGGAAGTCGGCGTCATCTTGAGCCAGATGACTCCGGCGCAGCGGCGCCTTGCATACGCCGCGGACATCACCTACGGCACCAATAACGAATTCGGATTCGACTATCTCCGCGACAACATGTCGATGAGTCGGGCCGAACAAGTGCAGCGTGGACACTCCTACTGCATCGTCGACGAAATCGACTCGATTCTCATCGACGAAGCTCGAACCCCGCTCATCATCTCTGGCCGTATCGCCGATGCCGCGAAGATCTACTACCAGTTCGCGTCGATCGTTCGTGGACTCAAGCGCGATGTCCACTACGACGTCGACGAAGAAAAGCGAACCGTTGCCCCCACCGATGAAGGTGTCGAAGCGGTTGAGCGTGCGCTTGGTGTCGAGAACATGTACGACGAGGTCTCGCAAAATCTCGTCCACCAGTTGCAGGCCGCACTTCGGGCCAAGGAACTGTTCAAGCGCGACAAGGACTATGTCGTGCAGCACGGCCAGGTGAAGATTGTCGATGAATTCACCGGTCGAATCCTCGACGGACGTCGTTGGTCAGAAGGTCTTCACCAAGCCGTTGAGGCGAAGGAAGGCGTGAAGATCGAGGAAGAGAATCAAACGCTCGCCACGATCACCCTTCAGAACTACTTCCGCATGTACGACAAGTTGGCCGGTATGACCGGTACTGCGGAAACCGAAGCCTCGGAATTCCTCACGACCTACAACTTGCACGTGGTGCCGATCCCGACGCACCGACCAATGATTCGTCTCGATAAGGGCGACCTCATTTACAAGACCGAAGATGCAAAGTTCAACGCGGTTGTCGATGACATCGCCGCTCGGAGTGAAGCTGGTCAACCGGTACTCGTCGGCACCATTTCGGTCGAAAAGTCCGAAACGCTTTCTCGCTATCTCAACAAGCGCGGCGTTGCTCACGAAGTCCTGAACGCCAAGAACCACGCCAGGGAAGCGTCCATCATTGCTCAGGCGGGTCGCAGGGGTGCGGTCACTGTTGCGACCAACATGGCCGGTCGTGGCGTCGATATTTTGCTCGGTGGAAACGCTGAAGGGCTCGCGGCGCGCGATCTCGCCGCAGAAGGCCTCGATCCCGAATCAGAAGAGGGCCAGGCCCGACTGGTGGAGTTGATTGCACTTCACGAACCGGAATGTCGCGAAGGCGGCGAGAAAGTTCGTGAACTTGGTGGTCTCTACGTTCTCGGTACCGAACGCCACGAGAGCCGACGCATCGATAACCAGTTGCGTGGCCGTTCTGGTCGTCAGGGCGATCCGGGCGAGAGTCGTTTCTATCTTTCGCTCGAAGACGATCTGATGCGTCTCTTTGCCACCGGTGCCATGAACTGGGTGATGGGCAAGACACTCGATGACGATGTTCCGATCGAAGCAAAGATGGTGAGTAAAGCCATCG
>JALQSZ010000422.1 GCA_023264135.1 Acidimicrobiales bacterium | reverse complement strand
GGCCTCGCACGTAAACGCCCCCGCGGCCTCGTGACACTTGCTCATGATTGCGCTGCTTATCTCTGGGTGTTTACGACGCTCCCCAATCGTTGCAACCCGTGGGTCATCATGACCCTCAACTCCAAGCGCTTCACACATTCCGTGGAAGTCGGCGTCGGATGTTGGCGTAGCAATGCCGTACCCGTCGATGAATCGGAAGGGCTTTGATCCCTGCACGAAACTCGAATTCATGGAGCCATCGGAGTCCATCATCATTTCGTTTCCTGCTGCATCGGCCCACAGGAACGAGACAACGGAGTCCGCCATCGAAAGTTCGATGTGCTGTCCACCCATCCCTCGCTCGCGAGCGAAGAGGGCTGCGGTAATTGCTTGCACCGCGTACATCGCGGTGATTTTGTCGGCGGCGGTTTGACGCAGAAAGACCGGCGTGCCGTCTTCGGGGTCGGACTGGTTTGTTCCCAAACCGGCATAGGCCTGAATCACGGTGTCGTACGCACCGCGTTGCGCGTATGGCCCCGTCTGACCGAAACCGGAAAGCGAGATGTACACCAGATCATCTCGGCCCTCAGAGAGATCGTCCCAACCGATACCTAATCGATCAGCAACACCTGGGCGCATGTTTTGAATGACGACATCGCTTTGGGCCGCCAGTGCCCGAACGATTTCAAGCCCCTGTGGTGACGCCATATCAAGGGCGATCGATCGCTTACCGCGATTACACGATTGGAAAAGCGCCGACACGCCGTTCACCGCAACGCCGACCCACCGTGCGAGGTCGCCGAGGCCAGGGCGCTCGACCTTGATTACTGACGCACCTTGATCGGCGAGCAACGCTGCCGGATACGGGCCAGTCAGTGCCGTCGAAATATCAAGAATGCGAATTCCTTCAAGTGCGCCAGCCATCATTCCCCCAGAACTCGTTCGTTAACCGACTCGACGGTAACGCCATACCGCCAGTGGAATGAAGACCGCCATGAAAAGCAGCGACCAAATAATGGCGAGTGTGACCCAGTGGCCGGTGTTGGCGCCTGGACCACCTTCCATCAAGCCTCGCGTCGCATTCACCATGATGCTGACTGGTTGATGTTCAGCGAACCAGCGCAGCCACGATGGCATCGAAGAGGCGGGCACGAATGCTGTCGACGCGAACGTAAGCGGAAAGAGGATCGGGAACGCCATCAACTGCGCGGTCTCGCTATTCGAAGCCGAAAGACCGATGAAGGCGAAGACCCATGAGAACGCGAAGGCGAAGAAAATCAAGAGCGCAAACGCGACCAGGTACAGCCCAAACGAGGTTCCAATGCGGAAACCAACCAGGAAGCCAACGATCGTGATCAGGATGACGACAAAAACGTTGCGAACCGAGTCCGCAAGCGTCCGACCGAAAAGGACAGCAGAACGCGCCATCGGCAATGAGCGAAAACGTTCGATGAGACCCTTATGGAGATCTTCT
>JALQSZ010000421.1 GCA_023264135.1 Acidimicrobiales bacterium | reverse complement strand
CTAGCGATCTCACGCTGAGTTGCCTGCTGGGCGTGGGCGCGGTCGGCATCTTGTCGTTCATCCGCCACGCCGTTCTCAACCGATCCGACGCGGCGCGAATGGGTTGGGATTACGGCAAACGAAACAACTTCCAAATCGAGGTTGGCCTTGCCAACCTCGCGTGGGGCGTTGTCGCCGTTCTCGCCGTCGTTCTCAACTGGGGTCTTCGGGTTGAGGCGGCGTTGTTCCTCACGCTCGGTATTTACATTGCGTCCGTCGCCGCGATGAATCTTGTTTCACCCGGCGACCAACGACGCGAGATTCGCCCATTGCTCGCAACAGCGATCTTCGGAGCGATTCTCCTGTACCTCGGCATTGCAGGAATGTGCGCCGCAACCTGACGGCGCACCGCGTTAGGCCTTCAGAATTTCCTTCCACGGAAGGTCTTTGTCTGGCTGCATCTCGCGAGGAAGTCCGAGCGCACGTTCGGCAATCATGTTGCGGTGCACCTCGTTTGTGCCGCCACCGATGCGCGATCCGAACTGACCCATGTGGATCGACTGCCAGAACCCCTTCTGCGGTGCATCGGCCTTGTCGAGCATTCCGTCGGCACCCTCGATTTCAAGAGCAAGGTCGTATCGCTTCTCGGCGGCTTGCACCATGAAGTTCTTCATCACCGACGGATCAGGAGGATTTCCTCGGCCGTTGAGAATGAACGACTGCATACGCAAACCAAGAAGCTGCAGCATGCGTTCACGCGCATAGGCGTCGGCCAAACGCTGACGGATCTGCGGATCCTCAGTACGACCGTAGGTGCGAGCAAGTGTGAGCACACCGTCGAATCCGTTCGGACCTCCAGCACCGGAACCGATCATTCCCGCTTCGCTGCTCAACACGGTTCGGGTAACGGCCCAACCTTCGTTGATTTCTCCAACAACGTTTTCGACAGGAATCACAACATCGTTGAAGAAGACCTCGTTGAAATGGGCCTGACCGGTCGACTGCACGAGCGGACGCACTTCAATGCCGGGCGTCGACATGTCGACGAGGAAGAACGTGATGCCCTTGTGCTTCGGAGCGTCGGGATCAGTACGGGTGATGAGAATTCCCCAATCGGCAAACTGCGCTTGGGTGTTCCACACTTTCTGACCATTCACAATGAACGAATCGCCGTCGCGCACCGCACGGGTTGAAAGTGCAGCGAGATCTGATCCCGCACCTGGTTCGGAGAACAACTGACACCAGTTCACCGAACCATCGAGGAGACCAGGGAGAAAACGTTGCTGCTGCTCGGGAGTTCCGTGGCGCATGATCGGCGGCCCAACAAGCGACTGCACCGCACCGATGAATCCTGCAGTGACATCGAACTTCGAAGCTTCCTGTCCGAAGATGACCGAAACTGCGGCGGTATCGCCACGACCACCGAACGCCTTGGGCCAGGTGATGCCCGCCCAACCGTTTTCGAACAACACCTTT
>JALQSZ010000420.1 GCA_023264135.1 Acidimicrobiales bacterium | reverse complement strand
GCCTAAAAAGCCATACACAAATGGGCTGGCGGGATGGTCCCACACTTGTTGGGGTGAGCCAATTTGCTCCACGCGGCCGCTGTTCATCAGCACCACACGGTCGGCCACTTCCAAGGCTTCTTCTTGATCGTGCGTCACGTACACAAAGGTGATGCCAACCTCGCGCTGAATGCGCTTGAGCTCGAACTGCATTGCGTGACGAAGTTTGAGATCAAGTGCACCAAGTGGCTCGTCGAGCAGAAGCGCCTTTGGAAGATTGACAAGGGCGCGAGCGAGAGCGACACGTTGTTGTTGGCCACCAGATAGCTGCGCGGGGCGACGACTCGCGAACTCGGTGAGTCGAACAACCTCGAGCATTTCGGTGACGCGCGTCTTGATGGTCGCTTTGTCGACCTTTTTCGACTGAGGCCCAAAGGCCACGTTGTCGAACACGTTCATATGTGGGAACAAGGCGTACTGCTGGAACACCGTGTTCACGTCGCGCTTATTCGGGGGAACCTTGGAAACGTCGATCCCGTCGAGCCGAACCGCGCCGCTCGTGGGCTGTTCGAAACCGGCGATCATTCGAAGCGTGGTGGTCTTGCCACACCCTGAGGGGCCGAGCAATGAGAAGAACTCGCCTTGACCGATTGAGAAATCGGCGTCGTCGACCGCGACGAAATCGTCGAATCGCTTCACGACATGATCGATCTCGATGACTGGCCCTGAATTCGTCGAAGGAACAGAGGCAGCAGGAGACGTCATAGCAATCGAGTTCTCTGTCAGCTCTCACCCCTCCACGGTCTCGGGCACCCATCGGGCGTCCGGTGGAATGGGAAAGGATCACAAGAATTTCGCCTCACCGCAAGAATTGAGCGATGACGCGCAGGTGAACAGTTGATTTCGGTGAATCCCTTGCGGTTTGGGCGCTCGTGGCCCACGATGCGGTGAGCAAAAACCGAGGAGTAGGGAGTCGGTCGTGGCGCATCTCAATTACATCGGCGGGAAATGGATTCCGGCTCAGAGCGGAGCAACCGACGACGTGCTGGCTCCGGCAACGGGAGCAGTGATCGGTTCGGTGCCATCAAGCGATGCGGCCGATGTCGACGCTGCGGTGAGCGCGGCAACTTCGGCCTTTGCCGAGTGGGGAACCGCCACGCCCCGTGCTCGGGCCGAAGCGTTACTTGCACTGGCCGACCGCATTGAAGAGAACCTCGAAGAGTTGAAATCGATCGAGGGTGAAAATGTCGGCAAGCCGGTGTCGATCATCGACTTCGAATTCGATCTCACGATCGACAACCTTCGATTCTTCGCCGGCGCCGCGCGCACGATGGACGCGCAGGCGGCGGGTGAATACATGGAGGGTCACACTTCGATGTTGCGGCGCGATCCTCTAGGAGTCGTCGCCGGTATTGCGCCCTGGAACTATCCGCTCAACATGGCGATCTGGAAAATGGGGCCCGCGCTCGCGGTTGG
>JALQSZ010000041.1 GCA_023264135.1 Acidimicrobiales bacterium | reverse complement strand
GTTGCCTTTCAGTGCATCGATGTAAGCGGCAGTGTTGTCGCAACGATCGGTGTTTCCTCACTTCCGCTCAATAGCAAAGATCAATCAATTGCTTCCTCTGGTCGCGGAAAACAAATTCGAACGGTTGAAGTCAGCGGCGATACATGGCGCGTCGAGACCGTTGGGATCGCGCAGGGTGGCGCAGTACAAATTGCGCGCGACTTCGGCGAAACGAATCGAGTGCTCTCTGCTCTTCGGATATGGCTTTCGCTCATCGTTGTTGCGGCTGCTGCAGTCAGTGCCCTCGTTGGTTGGCTGATTGCCCGACGAGCAACGAAACCGCTTGTGCAACTCACTGACGCTGCAGAAGAAGTCGCAAGCACGGGTCGACTCGATGTCAATGTTCCTGAAGCTGGCAAAGACGAACCTGGCCGCCTTGCTCGTGCATTCGCAACGATGCTTGCCGCTCTCGGGCAGTCACGCGATCAGCAACAGCAACTCGTGCAAGACGCAGGTCATGAGTTGCGCACACCGCTCACCAGTCTTCGTACCAATGTCGAAACGCTGCAGCGTTATCCAGATCTTCCTGCCGAAACTCGTGAGTCGATCTTGTCGGATCTGCAATCGGAAACCCGCGAATTGGGTTCGCTTGTCGATGAACTCGTGCAACTCGCAACCGACACGTGGGATGACGAACCCGAGGAACAGGTGTCGCTCGATCAAATTGCCGAGCGAGTTGTTGAACGCACCCGACGCCGCACTGGGCGCGTTGTCGAACTCGATGCGCAGCCGGCTCCGATGCTGGGTCGACCTCGTGAGCTCACTCGTGCAATTGGAAACCTTGTCGACAATGCCGCGAAGTTCAGCGATGCGCCCACGCCGGTGGAAGTCACGGTTCGACCTGGCTATGTCTCGGTTCGCGATCACGGTCCGGGTGTTGCGGCCGAAGATCAACCGCATTTGTTCGACCGCTTCTATCGGGCGGCTGATGCTCGTTCGAAGCCTGGTTCCGGACTTGGTCTGGCGATCGTTGATCAGATCGTTCGTTCGCATGGCGGAACGGTCAGTGTTGCGAATGCGCCCGACGGTGGTGCGGTGTTCACCATCGTGTTTGCTTCGACAATTTGAGGCGAGACGCGAAAGAGGCCCGGCCGAAGCCGGGCCTCTTTTCAATTCCGTACTGCAGGAATGTGATTAGGCGCTGACCGTCTCGGCCGGAGCCTCGATGCCGCTTCCAAATCGCTTTGACACAACAAGTGCGCCGACAACAACGACGAGCGCTGCGGCAGCAACGACGTAACGGATGTTGTTGTGCTGCAGTTCGATGATGGCGGGAAGCACCAACAGCGACACAAGGTTCATCACCTTGATAAGCGGGTTGAGTGCAGGACCAGCGGTGTCCTTGAACGGATCACCGACGGTGTCGCCAATAACGGCGGCCTTATGGGTTTCAGAGCCCTTGCCACCCTCATTGCCATCTTCGATGTACTTCTTCGCGTTATCCCACGCGCCACCGGCGTTGGACAAGAAGTTCGCCATGAGCTGACCAGTCACGATCGCAGCGGCCAGGAAAGCGCCGAGTGCGAGATAACCGATACCGAAACCGATGATGACCGGTGTGAGCACTGCGAGAAGTGCCGGAGTGGCAAGTTCACGAAGAGATGCACGGGTGCAAATGTCGATGACGGGGCCGTAGTCAGGACGCTCGGTGTAATCCATGATGCCGGGCTTCTGACGGAATTGGCGACGAACTTCTTCAACCACCGTTCCGGCAGTGCGTGACACGGCGCGGATGGCAAGTGAAGAGAACAGGAACGCAACCGAACCACCAATGAGCAGGCCAATGAAGGTCTTGGGGTCAGAGACGTTGATGTTCACGAGGCTCGTAAGCGTGCCGTTGAGTTCGCGAATGGCGACGTCAACAACATCGGAGGTCGCACGAACGATGGTCTCGGAGTACGAGGCGAACAGTGCAACTGCGGCAATGACCGCCGAGCCGATTGCGAAGCCCTTGGTCACGGCCTTGGTGGTGTTACCCACCGCGTCGAGGCCGACCATGATGCGCTCGGGCTCGCCTTCAAATTCGCCAGCCATTTCTGCGATGCCTGCTGCGTTGTCAGCAACCGGACCAAAGGTGTCTTCGGCCACGATGATGCCGGTGGTCGCAAGCATGCCGATGCCGGTAAGAGCAACAAGGTAAAGCGAGAACGCAACGTTGCCGCCACCGAGCACAAGTGCGGCGCCAATGGCGACAGCAATTGCGATGAGTGCCCACACTGCCGATTCAAGACCGAGTGAAATACCTTCAAGCACGGTCGTGGCGGGGCCAGTGCGTGCTGCCTTGGCGATGTCCTTCACGGGCTTGGTCTTGGTCGAGGTGAAGTACTGGGTGATCTTCGATGCAGCAAAGCCAAGAACAACACCGGTCACGATGGCGCCGAACAAACGAGCGCCGGGCTGCGAGATGGTCGAGCCCTTCGGGTTACCGATGTAGAGGAATGCAACGAGACCGGCACCGATGATGGCGATGATCTGTGCGACATAAATGCCACGGTTGATGGCCTTCAGTGCGTCGTTGCCGTCGCTTGGGCGACCCTTCACAACGAAGATGCCGATCATCGATGCGACAAGTCCGATTGCCACGACCGCGAGCGGGAAGATGAGACCCTTCACCGCAACGCCACCACCGCTGATGATGGTGACGCCGTCAAGGCTGATCTTGTTGACGCCAAGGCCGATCGCCTGGAAGGCCGACACGCCGAGGATGATCGATGCCACGAGGGTGACAGCGAACGACTCGAAAAGGTCGGCAGCCATACCGGCGCAGTCGCCAACGTTGTCGCCCACGTTGTCGGCGATGGTTGCGGGGTTACGGGGATCGTCTTCAGGAATTCCCGCTTCGACCTTGCCGACGAGGTCGGCGCCGACGTCAGCGGCCTTGGTGAAGATGCCGCCACCGACTCGAAGGAAGAGGGCGAGGAGCGAACCACCGAAGCCAAAGCCGATGAGGATCGAGGTCGACGTGTTCTGGAACAGCATCACGATGACCACTGCACCGAGAAGGCCAAGGCCAGCGGTGAGCAGACCGGCCACACCGCCGGTACGGAACGCCACCTTGAGTGCGGCGTTGAAGTCGCTGCGTCGAGCGGCAGCTGCGGTGCGAACGTTGCCGCGCACAGCAAGCCACATGCCGAAGAAGCCGATCGCTGCAGAGAAGATGCAGCCAACGATGAATGCAGCGGTGCGGAAAATGCCCGACTGCAAGAACGTCATGACCTGCTCGCCGCCAATAATGCTCTTTCCATCCTCTTTGAGGATGGGCATCTTGTTGATTGCGGTCGAAGTGAAGAACACGACGACTGCAAGCGGGATCACGATCATGCCGATCGTGCGGAACTGACGCTTGAGGTAGGCGAGTGCACCTTCCTGAATTGCGCCAGCAATTTCCTGCATCTTGTCGGTGCCTTGTTCCTGCTTGAGGACGCCGCGCATAAGCACGACGCCAAGCAGGAGAGCGATCACAGCAACGGCGGCGGCAAAAATGAGCCACCCCCACTCGGTGCTGGTGAGCGTGAAGGCCTGGTAGCCACCTTCGGCGGCGAGAACCTGGGTCATCTGGTCCATCCTGGTGAGGGCTCCGTGGTGTGCGGAGCGGGCAAAAAACGCGCACGGGACCGGCCCGTGCGAGGCCCGAACAGTACCGCGGGAGGCTCTCCGGACCTGAAATGGGTCAATCGAGGCCAAATCGGTGGGTCGGGAGCCAGCCGGCGGGGTGCGAACATGGGCCCATGACCTCGCCCGATGACCACCACGGACACGGGCATTCCCATGGGGTGTCGGTCCGAGCCGGTGCTCGCCATACCGGCCGACTTTGGGTGGTGGTGGGCATTCTCGCCGTGTTCCTCGTGGTCGAGGGAGTGGGCGCACTCATCACCAATTCGCTGTCGTTGCTCTCCGACGCCGGCCACGTGCTCACTGATCTCGTGGGCATTGGCATGGCTTTGGCCGCGATCCATGTCGCCAATCGTCGAGTGCAACGTTCGCATCGAACGTTCGGGTTGTATCGCCTCGAGATTCTTGCGGCCCTCGCGAACGCAGTGTTGCTCTTTGCGGTTGGCCTCTATGTGTTGTGGGAAGCAATCGACCGGTTGCGTCACCCCGAGGCGGTGCATAGCGGTCAGATGTTGGTCATCGCGATCGCAGGAGCCATCGCCAACGTTGTGTGCTTCCTTCTCCTTCGTGAAGGTGCGAACGAAAGTCTGAATGTTCGCGGCGCGTACCTCGAAGTACTCGCTGATCTCTTAACAAGCGTTGGTGTCATCGTCGCGGCGCTTGTCATTGCACTGACGAGTTGGGAGTGGGTCGACCCTGTTATCGGCGCGGGAATTGGGCTATTCATTTTTCCGCGAACCTGGAAACTCGGCGCGCAGGCAATTCGAGTACTCGTTGAAGCTGCACCCCCGCACCTTGATGTTGATGCAGTGCGAACAGATCTTGCATCGGTTGATGGTGTTGTAAGTGTTCACGACTTACATGTGTGGACACTCACATCAGAGATGGATATGGCGAGCGCGCATCTTGTCGTTGCCGATGAATCCGATGTGCACGCAGTTCTTGATCGCGCTCGCGACATGTTGCGCGTGAACTATCACATTGTCCATTCGACATTGCAGGTTGAACCTGCTTCGCATACTGGATGCGAAGACGTCGATTGGTGAAGGTGGTAGCGGTTACTGATCGCCGATCGCATACAACTGTCCACCGCGAGCAGCCACATAAATGCGGCCCTTCCATACGGCGGGCGTTGCTTCGATGCATCCGCTCAACTT
Organism: Acidimicrobiales bacterium; assembly: GCA_023264135.1. Classification (GTDB taxonomy): domain Bacteria; phylum Actinomycetota; class Acidimicrobiia; order Acidimicrobiales; family Acidimicrobilacustridaceae; genus Acidimicrobilacustris. The sequence goes on along the minus strand of JALQSZ010000041.1, from coordinate 5,133 downwards.
GACCGTCCACTTCAGCGGCGGATCGATTCGCGGATTCGAAACGTCGTAGGCATTGAGATTGCCCTGACAATCGCCTTCAATCAGCGTCTTGTCGACAACAACGGGAGATTGCCAGGTTTGTGAACCGAGGCTCTTTTCCCAAACAACGGCACCAGTCGCCATGTCGGCGGCGATGACGCGCCCTCCGTTGGTGGCGAAGTACACGACTCCGTCACCCAATGCAGGAGTAGCCCATACGCCCGATTTACCGGATGCGGTTTGATCCTTCAGCGACCACACCAACGGATTGTCGGGTTTGGTCGGATCAAGTTTCATCATCTGGCCGACCTGTTTAGAGCGGTCATTGTGACGTTCAAATTCGGAACCGATGTAAAGCATTCCTTGCTTGTCGATCGTGATCGTTGCGTCGGTGTCGTCGCCGGTCCAGAAACGGAAGATACGAGTAGCGGGTTGTCCTTGTTTGATGCCGGAAATATCCCAGCCCTGAACGAGGCCTGAGGAGTTCGCGAAATACAGCGTGTTGCCAGAGATGGCAACGGAGTTCTCGATCGAGAATTGGTGATCACTAATGGTGTTCCAAAGTTCCTGATCCCAACCGGGCGCGTGGAAGACAACCTGGGGATCGATCTGCACTTTGCCAGCAGCGTCGTAATGACGATTGAGCTTCACGATGTAGAAGTTCGAGTTCTCGCCACCTTCGAACATGTAGTCATCGAGGATGAGCGCTGATCCGTCGAAGTCGTCATTCCAGACCTGCTGAACGCCCAAGTCGCGCGCGTTCAGCTTCCACAACACTTCAGCTTTTGGACCGCGGTCGGTCGCAACGATGTAGAAGTTGTTGTCGCGCGAACCTTTGTAGGAAAGCGGGAAGCCATCGGGATCGGTCGTCATCGAACCTTTGGCGAGGTCGCCAGTCTTGAACGGTTCGATCACGTTGTCGCCGGTTGCAGCATCAACCCAGTGCAGGCCGTAGTCGTACCCTCCGAACGAAACGATTGTCTTGCCGTCGCGTTCGTACACGTTGGGATTTCCCGTCCAGCCATCGCCACACCAGGTCGAGGTTTCGGTGCCGTCAGTTGAGACGCCGCACATTCCACCGCTCTTGGGGTAGGTCCAGAGCACATGCGGGTTGGTGGGAAGAGGACCGAGTCCGTACCAACTACGAGTCGGGTTACCGCGGAAGGTGAGGTAGCCCACCGTTTTCGTGACGGGCATTTCCTGCGAAGAAAGTGGATCGACCCAGCCGTTGTAGGGCGGTCGAGTAGTGGTGGTTGTTCCCTTTGCAGTCGTGCTGGGCGATTCAGACGACGCGTTGTCAGAGTTTGTCGATTTCGAACTCGAACCCTTCGTGACGACGAGGAGACCAACGACAACCACAGCGACGGCAACAACGGCAAGAGCAAAGACTCGCCATGGAGTTTTGGGGACGGGCTTGGCGTGCTTCATGGCGATACCCGATTCGGATCCAGGGGAAACGCCAACCGATCAGCCGGCGCTGCCTTCGGCAACCAGTCGTTCGAGCACGAGCTCAGGGTTGTCGGCCTCGAGTCGCTCGAGCCAAAACTGGCTTTCGAACAGCGCCATGAGCGTACCGTCGGCCTTCTCGAGAATTCGGACACCCCGCATTCCCTGCAACTTCGACGCACTTTCACGGTTGGTTCGACGTGCGACTTTGTAGTTCGTGGGAGAAAGTTCAACCGGTGCGCCGAACTCGTTTTCCAAGCGGTACACGGCAACATCGAACTGCATGGGCCCCACCGCGGCGAGAACTGGTGCGGAGTCTCCTTGATCGATGTCGCGCAGCACCTGCACGACACCTTCTTCATCGAGTTGGGCGATACCTCGACGGAACTGCTTGTACCGGCCGGTGTCCTTTACTCGGGCAACGGAAAAGAACTCGGGAGCGAAGCTCGGAATCGCTGGGAACTCGACGGGTTTGTCGAGCCACAGCGTGTCGCCAACACGAACGTCGGTGGCATTGACAAGACCGACAACATCGCCAGGGAACGCTTCGTCGATGGTTTCACGTTCGGAGCCAAATACCTGATGGGCGTATTTCGTGGCGAAGGGTTTGCCGGTGTTTCCGTGCGTGATGACCATGCCGCGTTCGAACTTGCCGGAACACACTCGAAGGAACGCGATGCGATCGCGATGCGACGGGTCCATGTTTGCTTGCACCTTGAAGACGAAACCCGAGAACGGATCATCGAGTTGTCGAATGTCACCTTCAGCATCGGGACGTGCGCTTGGTGATGGAACGAGATCGATAATCGCATCGAGCAACTTGCGCACGCCGAAGTTGGTAAGTGCTGATCCAAAAAATGTTGGTGTCGATTGCGCGCCCACAAAGAGTTCAACATCGAGGTCGGCACCAACTTCGTCAAGCAACGTGATGCCATCAAGTGCGGCCTGCCATGCATCGCCTTCATCGATCGCTGCTTGGGCGGGGTCCACAACTTCTTCCGGTGCTTCCGTCGCACCGCGAGCAACGCGGGTGTAGCGAGTGAAGAGTCCGTCGCGTCGGTCGATGACGCCGCGAAAATCACCGGCGATGCCAACCGGCCATGTCACAGGAGTAACAACGAGGCCAATCTGCTGCTCGATCTCGTCGATGAGCTCAAGCGGATCGAGACCGGGCCGATCCCACTTATTAATAAAGGTGAGAAGCGGCATGTCGCGCTGTCGACAGACATCGAACAACTTGAGCGTTTGCGGTTCGATGCCTTTCGCGGCGTCGAGCACCATGACAGCAGCGTCTGCTGCAGCGAGAACGCGATAGGTGTCTTCGGAAAAGTCGCGGTGGCCAGGAGTATCGAGAAGGTTCACGACACAGTCGCGATAGGGAAACTGCAGCACGGTCGAGGTGATGGAAATACCGCGTTGTTGTTCGAGCGCCATCCAGTCCGAAGTCGCGGACCGTCGGCCCGATCGGGCTTTGACCGCACCGGCTTCGCTGCTGAGCGCGCCACCGTAAAGAAGAAACTTCTCGGTAAGCGTTGTCTTACCGGCATCAGGATGGCTGATGATGGCAAACGTGCGACGGCGCGAAGCCTCAGCGGACGGAGTGGACATTGATCTGAGGGTACCGGTCAGCGAGCCACGGTCGAACAGGTGGGACACACACCAATGAGGTCGAGTCGGTGGTGCTCGATATGAAACCCGTGGCTTTGTGCGATCGAAGAGGAAAACGAGGTCACACCCTCTTCGAGTTCGGCGGGTACATCGATGTCGACGACATCACCACAGCGTTCACAGATCAAATGATGGTGATGGCCGGTGAGGTCTTCGGCGAGTTCATAGCGGGCAGTGTCGTCGGCGGTGACAAGCCGGCGGACCACCCCTGCATCTTCAAGCACCGAAAGATTTCGGTAGGCGGAGCTTTGGGCCATGCCTGGCGTTCCGTCAATGAGTTCGAGAACGGTGACGGGGCGATCGGCGGCGCGTAACGCGTCGATGAGCACACGTCGGTTCGACGTGTAGCGCTGTCCGTCCCGACGGAGGCGTTCATCGGCGGTGTTGTGCACGTCGATTGGCTGCGGATGCATGGTCTGCGAAGTCTACGGCGAATGCGAATACGGGCCATTGGCGGCCGCGACGTAGGCTCGCCGACGTGCCCGAATCTGATCAGACACGCGAGTTCCCGGGAGCACGAGCTCCTGATCGCACCGGTTCCATCGATAGCAGTGGTCTTCGACTCGCGTTGAATGAATGGGGAGATCCGGACGCGCCAATTCTCGCAATGGTGCATGGAGGATTCGATTTCTCGCGCACGTTCGATGTGTTCGCGCCGATGATCGCTGACGCAGGTTGGCGAGTCGTGGCGTGGGATGCGCGCGGTCACGGTGATTCGGATCATGCGCATCTCTATGGTTGGGCTGCCGATGTGCGTGATCATCTCGCAGCGATTCAAACCATCAGTGCTGAACCAATCGTGCTTCTTGGCCATTCAAAAGGTGGTGGACAACTTCTTGACTTGCTCGATGGGCGTCCATCGTTGGCTCGAGCGTTCGTCAATCTCGATGGTCTTCCCTCGCAGTTCTCGTCTCCTGATGTCAACGATCGTGAACGTCGCCGAATGCGTCGCGATGATTTGGCGTCGGGTCTTGATCGACGCCGACGTCGCGCCGAACTCACTCGACGTCCCGACACCATTGAAGGGTTGGCCGAACGTCGCCAACCGATGAATCCTCGACTCTCTCGCGAATGGCTTGAGTACCTCGTGACCGTTGGTGCTCGCCACGATGCTGAAGGTTGGCGCTGGAAAATTGATCCGGTGTTGCATCTCGGTGGGTTTGGTCCGTGGCGCCCGGGTTGGTCGCTTGATCATCTCGCCGCGCTAGAGATGCCGTTCCTTGGTGTGTTGTCCGGCGTTCAGGACGATCCAATGGGGTGGAAGAGTCGTCGAAGCGATATCGAACCGTTTCTTCCACCCGGTGGTCGACTCGAGTTCTACGACGACATCGGCCACTTTCTGCACATTGAACAAACGCGATTTATCGCCGATCTTGTGCTCGAGTTCCTGGGGTCACTGCGATGACGCGGCAAACAGAATTTCTCTTGAACGGTTCGCTGCGACTTGCGTTGCACACACTCGCCGAAGGCGAAGGTCGACCGCTTCTGCTGCTTCATGGCCTCGGTGAGCAGTCGCCACAAACTCGTCCAGCGTGGACCGCTGCTTGGACTGGTCCGGTCCTCGCACTCGATTTCACTGGGCACGGTGAATCGGAAGTTCCGGTGAGTGGTGGCTACACCCCTGAAGGATTGATGTCGGACGTCGACGCAGTGCTGGCGTCTCATGGTCCGGTGACCATTGTCGGGCGTGGGTTCGGCGCGTGGGTCGGACTCTTAATTGCTGGCGCTCGCACCTCACTTGTTCATGGAGTGGTGTTGTTCGACGGTTCGGGAGTGCAAGGTGGAGGCCCGCAACCACCAACGCCGTATGTCAACGTGCTTCCTGCATCGGGTTCCGCAACGCCAGACCCGTATGCGTTGCTCGAACTAAGCCGTGATCCTCGGCCCCCGGACTATGCACTCGATTACGTGCGCTTTGTCCTCGAAGATTCCGAGATCGAACATCCGATTGTTGTGAGCGCGCGCATCCGTCCCGATTGGTTAGCCGCAGTGGCATCAGAC
>JALQSZ010000419.1 GCA_023264135.1 Acidimicrobiales bacterium | reverse complement strand
AACTTTTCGCCGGGGCGGTCCTGCAACCCAACCGCTCCCCTCTCAGGCCTGTTTGAGACCCCCGGAGTCAGTCTCCAGCGAAGCGGAATCGACGCCGAGCCCAAAGGGCCACGTAGACCAACCCGATCAGAACAGGCACCTCAATGAGCGGACCAATCGTTCCGGCCAATGCCTCGCCGGAGGTCATACCGAACACTGCAATGCACACTGCGATGGCTAACTCGAAGTTGTTGCCAGCAGAGGTAAACGCAACAGTGACACTTCGGTCGTAGGAAAACCGCAATCGATTCGAGGTGAACAGCGCGAGTCCCCACATCACTGCGAAATAGATCAACAGCGGGAGCGCTACTCGAACGACATCGAGTGGTTTATCGGTGATTTGCTTTCCCTGCATCGCGAACAAACACACGATCGTAAAAAGAAGTCCATACAACGCAGCCGGACCAATACGCGGAAGAAAACGTTGTTCGTACCATTCGGTTCCTTTGCGGCCCTCACCAATCTTGCGTGTGAGATAGCCGGCGAGCAACGGAATGCCAAGGAAGATCAGTACTGATCGCGCAATTGCCCACGCCGACACATTGATACCGGTTTGATCGAAACCAAACCATCCGGGCAGAACGCTCAAATAGAACCATGCAAATGCAGAAAACGCGACGATTTGAATCAATGCATTCACTGCAACAAGGGCGGCAGCCATTTCGCGATTTCCAAATGCCAATTCATTCCAGATCAACACCATCGCAATACACGGCGCGATACCAACGATGACCAATCCCGTACGAAGCTGAGGCAGATCTCCCAAAAAAATCCAGGCCAACGAGAACATCAAGAGCGGGCCGATCACCCAGTTGAAAAACAACGTGAGTGAGATTGGTCGAGCATCTCCCACTTCTTCACGAACTTTTCCGTATCGCACTTTGGCGAGAACGGGATACATCATCACCAACAAACCGATCGCAATCGGTAATGAAACGGTGTCGATTTTTACTTTGCCAAGTTGGTCGCCAATATCGGGAAACACCGCGCCAAGCAGGAGTCCGCCAACCATGGCAAGCGCGATCCATAGCGGCAGCCAACGATCAAGCGTTGAAAGTCGTGCCCCAACTTTTTCGGTTTCGTCGACTGTCGATGACACGAGTTAGCAACACCCTGATGGTGCTTCAGCAGCCGATGCAGTGCGTCCCAATGAAACGGGTTCCGAGGTCGACGGCGCACAACATGACGAAACCTCTTCGGCAACAGGTGCACAGCACATCGCTGAGTTCTGATCGTCGTTCTCTGCAGACATGAAATCGGAATCGGCAGTTTTTACGTACCACTCCCAGCGAAGTGCATCGGGAGCAGTCACCCAGGTCTCGACCTTTTCTGCATAACAACAGATGGTGTCGTCGATGCCAGTGGTCTGGAGTCCGCTCGCCGCAAGACGCGCCTCGGCGGCCTCAACTTCGGCGGCG
>JALQSZ010000418.1 GCA_023264135.1 Acidimicrobiales bacterium | reverse complement strand
TCGATAGAAACCGAGTGGTCCAAGGATGTCGTAGTCCTTCGCCACGCGCTTTTCGACATCGCAAAGAAGCGGAAAGCCAAAGCCGCCGTTGCGCGCTGCGAAATTGATGTGATCAGCCACCGATTGCGGGCTGAGGGCGAGAACATGCGCATTCACCGCGTCGAAGGCGGACATGTCGTCGGTGTACGAGCGAAGTTGCGCAGTACAGATGGGCGAATTGTCCGCCGGATAAAAAACAAGAACGATCGGACTGCCCCGAAACTCTGCAAGCGAATACTGCTTCTGCTCGCGACCGTCACCTGAACTTCCATCAAGAGTGAAGTCGGGGGCGAGATCTCCCACTTCGATCATGACGGAGGCAACCTTTCGGCAAGAGACGGGCAAGCGAGACCCTATGCCAGCCCAGACGCACCACTCACGACGCTGCAGTCACTCCCCTTGGCAGTACGGTTCGGACACCGGCACCGGAGGTTGAAATGGGAAAGCCCTACGTACCCAAAGAAGACCACAGCAAGGACTGGCTCAAAGTCACTGGTCTTGGCTGCGCCTGGTATGGCGGCGGACTCGTGCTCCTCGTCGCCCTCATCGTTCTCATCGTCGCAATTTTTCGCTGGATCTTCTAACTCCACACGAAAATTTCGTCTGCACCCTGCGTGGTGATTCAGCGATCTAGGAGCCGTTTGCGGGCGGGCGCAATCATGCGCTCGGGGAAGGGTTCAGCGTCTTCGCGTTTGAGAAGCTCGATGACGCCGATCACGCCGACGATATTCAGAATGATTCCGAGAGGGATTCCGATGAAAAGGTCGCCTGATGTGAGTAGGCCATCTTTTGAACTCGCGACGAAGAACCAAATGACCGTCGGCAAGAAGAGAAAGAACGACGTCACCATTCCCGGGTTGTAAGGAATCTTTAATCGCAACGGCATGAAGACCAAGTGGAACGCGCAATTGCCGATCGACACCATCAGCGTTGCAACGCCGAGCCAAAGTGCATGCGACCACAGCAACGCGGCGAGCACATAACCACCCCAACCCACAACAACATTGACCACCATGCCTGAGGTGGAATTCAACGGGTAACGCGAAGGATCATCACTCCGAAAGAGTCCGATGTTCAGCATTCCGGCGAACCAGCCCGGCCACCGCCACTCTTCGAACTGGTGAAGAAACAGCGTGAGAAGACTCACCCACAAGATGAGCTGCACGGTCGAGAAATCGGGCCGGACGATCAGCCAGACAACAACCAAGATGCCGCCGAGCACGACACCAACATCAAACCAGCTTCTGCGAAATTTGGACATCGGTGAATCCTCGCTCGTGATGCTGTGACGTCGGGGCGTTTAGAGATCGATGGAGCCCATGATCTCGTCGGGAATGTCGAAATTCGCGTAGACATCCTGAACATCGTCATCGTCTTCGAGAGCGTCAATGACTCGAAGGACAGCCTTTGCGGCTTCGG
>JALQSZ010000417.1 GCA_023264135.1 Acidimicrobiales bacterium | reverse complement strand
GCATCGGCAACGCCGGCTTCGGTGTATTCGCCTCCGGGCCCGTCGACCGTGGAGTCGAACAACAAGTACGGAACGGCATCGGGGGTATGAGTACGCAGAGCGAGCGGCGTGGCGTGATCAGGCAGCAACAACATTCGCCATGGTCCGCTGGCATCGAGTGCGTCGACGAGTCCCGCAAGGATTCGCGAATCCCAGTTCTCGAGGGCGCGAACTTTTTCTTCGACATCGCCCGCGTGTCCGGCTTCATCGGTTGCTTCGACGTGAACAATGAACAAGTCGAGTCCGTCGTCGAGCGCGTCGATCGCGCAATCGCGTTTGCCTTCGTAGTCGGTGTCGTACCAACCAGTTGCCGATTCGAGATCAACAACTTCGATATCGGTAAGGACGCCGAGACCACGGACAAGATCAACTGCCGTTACGAGGCCAGCTTTGAGGCCATAGGTACTTTCAAACGATGGCATTTGCGGTTGAAATCCCTGACCCCACAACCACACGGTGTTCGCGTCGATATCGAAGTCGGCGAGGATGTCGCGAGATGCATCCATGACGCGCTGCAATTTTGCGGCGGCCGGACCAGTCGGCCACACGAGCGCCTTGCCCGTGAGATCGTGCGGAGGCGCACAGTCAGCTTCTGCCCAATCAGCAGGCGCAACCATGATGTGTCGATACTGAACGCCAGGGTGAAATTCGATTCCTTCATCGGCGAATGCTTTGTGCATCGCTTCGATCGCACCTGCGGCGCGCTCAGTCGACGGATGTCCACCGGCGAAGTCGATCATCGTTCCGTCGTCGCCGATCGTTGACAGGTTGCAGCGATAGGCCACCTGATCGGGTCGCAGTTTCAAACCCAATGCTGCAGCTTCGATTGGCGCCCGACCGGTGTGATACTTCGCTGGGTCGTAGCCAAAAATCGACATGTTGCCGACATCGGAACCGGGAGGGAGTCCCGGCGGAATCACTGCGGCAAGACCAACTGTTGATCGGGCAGCGATGCGATCGAGCACGGGAGTGTGCGCGGCTTGAAGGGGCGTGCGACCGCCGAGCTCTTCAAGAGGCTCGTCGGCACAACCATCGGGAACACAGACCACATATTTCATCGGACCGACAGTCTGCCCGAAGATGCCGCACAGCGGCAGATCGACTTCAGGACTGGTCGAGCGTTGCTTCGATCAGTGAACGCACCGCATCAAAGTCGTTGGCGCACACCTCGAACCGTTCGGGTCGATCGAACAGATCGGCGAGATGCGCTGGCAACGGAGGACGAATACCCGATGCAGATTCCACCGCATCGGGGAATTTCGCGGGATGGGCCGTGGAAAGAACCACCATCGGCACGGATGCATCGGCACGAGCCTGGCGGGCTGCAGCAAGACCAACCGCCGTATGGGGATCGATGAGCATTCCGCTGCGCTCGTACTCCGCAGCAATCGTCGCGGCGGTCTGCGCGTCGTCGACACGAGCT
>JALQSZ010000416.1 GCA_023264135.1 Acidimicrobiales bacterium | reverse complement strand
CGGCACCATGGGATCTGGCCGCACGGAAGTGAATATCGGCATGATGCTCCCGAAGCGGGCAAGTCTGATCGGCACCGTTCTTCGGGCGCGACCACTCGAAGAGAAGATCGCCATTTCACAGCGCTTTGCTGCAGAGATTCTTCCTCTTTTTGACGCAGGCGTCGTGTCGCCAGTTATTGATTCTCGCTACGCGCTTTCAGACATTGCCGCTGCGCACGCGTACATGCAGACCAACGCGAACGTCGGCAAGATTCTGATCGACGTTTGATCAGAAGTTGTTGATCAGCGGTCGGCAATCGGCACGTAGTCGCGCACGCCTGAGCCCGTGTAGAGCTGACGGGGGCGAGCGATACGTGAGTTCTGATCGAGCATTTCGCTCCAGTGTGCAAGCCAGCCCGACATACGCGGAATGGCGAACAACACGGTGTACATCTCGATCGGGAAGCCCATCGCTTGATAGATGAGACCTGAGTAGAAGTCGACGTTCGGGTAGAGCTTGCGGTCGACGAAATACGGATCGGCGAGCGCCACCTCTTCGAGTTTCAGAGCGATGTCGAGGAGCGGGTTCTTGCCGGTCACTTCGAAGACGTCGTAGGCCGTCTTCTTGATGATCTTCGCTCGGGGGTCGTAGTTCTTGTAGACGCGGTGACCGAATCCTTGAAGGACCATCTTTCCTTCGCGAACGTCCTTCACGTACGGGTCGACATTGTCGATCGTGCCGATGGTGTTGAGCATGCGAAGCACTGCTTCGTTCGCGCCACCGTGACGAGGGCCGTAGAGCGCAGCGGCCGCTGCTGCAGCCGATGAATACGGATCGGCATGGGAGGAACCAACCACGCGCATGGCGGTGGTTGAGCAGTTCTGCTCGTGGTCGGCGTGGAGGATGAACAACACGTCGAGGGCCTTGGCCAGAACGGGGTTGGGTTCGTAGTTCGGTTCCGCGACTCGCCACATCATCGAAAGGAAGTTCGAGGTGAAGTCGAGGCTGTTGTCTGGGTAGACGAACGGCATACCAACGCTGTGGCGATGAGCGCCGGCAGCAATGGTTGGCATCTTGGCGATCAGGCGAATGATCTGCTTTTGACGACTTTCGAGATCGAAGATGTCTTTGGCATCGGGATAGAAGGTCGAAAGCGCAGCAAGGGTCGAAACAAGGATGCCCATGGGGTGCGCGTCGTGATGGAAGCCCTCCATGAAGCGCTTGCGCACATTTTCGTGAATGAACGTGTGGTACGTGATCTCGTGTGTCCACTCGGCCATCTGCGTTTCGGTGGGGAGTTCACCATTGAGAAGCAGGTAGGCAACTTCGAGATAGGTCGACTGTTCGGCGAGTTGCTCGATGGGGTAGCCGCGATAGCGAAGGATGCCCGCATCCCCGTCGATGTACGTGATCGCGCTCAGGCAGGAGCCGGTGTTGCTGTAGCCTTCATCGACGGTGACCAGACCGCTCTGGGCCCGCAGGTTGCTGATGTCGAC
>JALQSZ010000415.1 GCA_023264135.1 Acidimicrobiales bacterium | reverse complement strand
TCGAACGAGCTCGTCTCGACAAGATGCTGAAGAACAACGAAGTTCAAACGCTCATCACCGCCATTGGTGCAGGTGTAAGCGCGGAATTCGATGTCGAAAAGATTCGCTACAACAAAGTCATCCTTATGTGCGACGCCGACGTCGACGGCTCACATATTCGTACCTTGTTGCTCACGTTCTTCTTCCGTCACATGAAAGAACTCGTTGAACAACAGCACGTGTACATCGCACAGCCGCCGTTGTATTCAACGGTCGTGGGTAAAGAGAAGATCTATCTCAAGGATGACACCGCGAAAGCAGCGTTCTTGTCCGAGAAGCCAGACCACAAGAAAGAGTTCCAGCGACTCAAGGGTCTTGGTGAAATGGATTACGACGAACTTGGCGACACCACGATGGATGCCACCAAGCGCACGTTGCTGCAGGTGACCGTTGAACAAGCGGCCATTGCCGACGAAATCTTCTCGGTGCTCATGGGCGACGACGTTGAATCCCGCAAGCACTTCATTCAGACAAACGCGAAGGACGTGCGGTTCCTCGATATCTGAGGAACCCGCCCGACGACAGGAATCACAGGCAACAGATGGCGAAGAAGAAGGCATCGGACGACGGCGAGAACACCGGAGGCGACGACACCGGTTCAGGTGACGCGCCGCCGGCAACGTTCGGCACCATTGAGCCAATCGAGATCCAGGAGGAGATGGAACGCTCCTTCCTCGACTACGCGATGTCCGTCATCGTGTCGCGTGCACTTCCCGACGCGCGCGACGGTCTGAAGCCTGTCCATCGTCGAATTCTCTGGGGCATGTACGACCTTCGTGCGCTTCCCGATCGTCCGACCATGAAATGCGCGCGTGTTACTGGCGAAGTCATGGGCAAGTACCACCCCCATGGCGACTCCGCGATTTACGACGCGTTGGTTCGTATGGGTCAGTCGTTTTCGTTGCGACATCCGCTTGTTCATCCAAAGGGAAACTTCGGTTCACTCGACGAACCACCGGCTGCCGCTCGTTACACCGAATGTCGTCTCGCCGCGATGGCGCTCGACATGCTCGCCGACATCGACGAAAACACCGTCGACTTCATCGATAACTACTCCGGTGAGTTTCAAGAACCAGTAGTTCTCCCCAGTCGTTTCCCCAACCTGTTGGTAAACGGTTCGCAGGGCATTGCGGTTGGTATGGCAACCAACATTCCGCCGCACAATCTTGGTGAAGTCATCGACGCGGTGAATCACCTTCTGCAAAACCCCGAAGCAACACCCGACGATCTCATGGAATTCGTCAAGGGTCCCGACTTCCCGACCGGCGCGCTCATCATGGGTCGTCAAGGAATTATCGACGCGTACCGAACTGGTCGCGGTTCGATCAAGCTTCGCGGCAAGGCTGAAATCGAAGAAGGCGCACGTTCAGATTTCATTGTGATTACCGAGCTCCCGTACCAGGTGAGCCCGAACCAGTTCATCGTCAAGGTGAAGGAACT
>JALQSZ010000414.1 GCA_023264135.1 Acidimicrobiales bacterium | reverse complement strand
CGTATATAATTATATTTATAGAAAATGCCGCATCAAAACAATAACGATTGTCCACCAAATATTTATATATTACTGAATGCTATTCTTCAGTATAAGAAGAATACAGGACGTACTGAGACAACTGACCCTTTGTCTCGAGAAGTCGCTCTTCAAGCGTGCGAACGCGCTTGGGAGCATCCTGAAGTCGGCGTCGCAACGACGCAACTTCTTCTTCGAGGACCCGGAACTGCTCCCGCAGTTCGTCGTCAGGGGAACCGCTGTCGACATCTGCATCTTGGGGGCTCATTTCACCGACCTCCTCGTCTGGGTTTTGACCCTATCGGCAGTCGTTGGCCTGTGACTGACCAGGCGGGATCGATTCGCTGGATTCGAAGAGATGGCGGCCGGGTTCTACTGGCGGCGTCGGAGCCACTATGGTTTCGGACGTTCCCAATTCCCCCTCACGAAGAGGTGTAGTGACACATGAAGGTCTGGATCGATCAGGATCTCTGCACAGGCGACGGACTCTGCGAGGAGATCGCACCTGACGTGTTCACGCTCCTTGACGATGGCCTTGCCTACGTCAAAGAGGGCGACAAGGTGTACTCCGATCCGGGTGGCGCGGCTGGTCTCGCCAACATTCCCGACGGACAGCTCGATGGTGTCATCGAGTCCGCCGAAGAATGCCCAGGTGAATGCATCTTCATCGAAGTTGAGTGATCTGCTCCTCAACCACCACTGAATCTTGAAAGGGCCCCGGCATTGCCGGGGCCCTTTCGCGTGCGTCCAACTTCTTTACGAATCGATTCTGTGCGCTAGCTCACACAGGATCCGGTACTCACGGCGGAAGCATTCACCGTCGCGAGGACCGCCTGTAATTCCGAGGGAGCAAGTGCGTAGGCGACATTGTCGACGTCTCGAGCGATAGCGAATGCAACTCCGACAACGACACCTTGCGCATTCGCTACTGCCGAGCCCGAATCGCCGGGACGAAGCGCTGCTGAAAGTTCAAGAACTTTGCGCTCGGTTCGATTTGCTCCGTATATGTCGCGTCCAGTCGCGGTGATCACTCTTGCGACTTTGAAAGGAGCAATACGGAGCGGTTCTCCCCCGGGATGCCCGAACACTCCCCCAGTCGCACCATCGAGCGACGTCGATGCGCCGGTTGCGAGCGGAAGTGCTGGTCGGTCAAAACCTCCTACACGAACCACAGCAAGATCGCGAGCCGGATCAAAGGCCACAACGGAACCCTCGAATCGGCGGCCGTCGTCGCGAATAACGGTTGTGGAACGCTCGCCGGCCACAACGTGAGCATTCGTGGCGATCAGTCCATCAGCAACGACGAAGCCTGAGCCGTCCTGCAGTTTGTTGCACGCTGGTCCCTCGACCTTTACAACGGAACGAGCGACAAGCGCTGCGGTCTCAAGCGTGAGCCCTGTCGATGCCGGCGGCGTTCCAAGATTGGGTGTCGGTCGCAATGCATCGAAGACGTCGGGGAACG
>JALQSZ010000413.1 GCA_023264135.1 Acidimicrobiales bacterium | reverse complement strand
CGACATTTTTTGAATTCGCTCACGAGTTCTTCGGGGAACAGGCCCTCTCCTGAAGAAATGATCTGCGCAAGCTTGATGTAGGTGGGTCCGAGACGTTCGATTGAATGACGAAGTCGGCGAGAGAGATCGGCCCGACTCGCGGAACGATCGCCGGCCTTCCCTTTGCGACGACCAGTTGCCCACCACATGCCAATCGCAGTTCCGAAATCAGCTACGACAGTCGCAGCGCGTTTGACGTCGGGGAGGCGTCGGGGCGAGGTGAGCTCAGGAAGATCATGTTTGGTGAGCCAACGAATGGAATCGACAACTTCGCGCCATGGCATCGAGGCCGGTTCGACGATCCACGGTGGTTCGCTCGAGAACGAACCCAGCACGAGGTCGGCGGGAACCGCGTCGGCAGAAGTCGAGAGCGGAGTATCGGGGGCGACGGGGGGAGTCGACATCGCCGTGAGTGTACGGGCGAGGTCGGAGGTTTCCCCGGTCGCGCCTTAGAACAAGCCGGAGATGATCTCGAGTACGGGCGCTGCGAATTCGGGGCGGCAGATCAACAGATCGGGAAGATACGGATCAGGATTGTTGTATCGCATGGGCGAGCCATCGATGCGTGAGGCATGAAGGCCAGCGGCGAGCGCAACCGCGGCGGGCGCACAGTTATCCCATTCGTACTGACCGCCGGCATGAACGTAAATATCGGCGATACCCAGAACGACGGCCATGGCCTTTGCGCCTGCCGAACCCATCTGAATGAATTCGGCGTTGAGTTCATCGGCAACAGCGTGGGCGACATACGGCGCACGAGACCGACTGACGACAAGTCGTGGCGCACGATCAGCGGGGCGCTCAGGGACAACCGGTGGGTGAGCGGTGGAAAGCACGAGATCAAGTGAAGGAAGCGATACCGCACCGATTGTCGGTTCTCCGTCGATCGCAAGCGCAACGTGGACGGCCCAGTCTTCTCGGCCTTCGCCATATTCGCGAGTGCCATCGAGTGGGTCGACGATCCATGCGCGTGAAGAGGAGAGCCGGTGGCTGTTGTCGCGACCCTCTTCGGAAAGCACGGGATCTTCGGGACGAAGTTCCGCGAGTTTCTCCATAAGCCATACATGCGATTCGCGGTCGCCGGCGTTCTTGATTGATCGCTGATCGAATCCTTTGAGCGTGAGGTCCTCGCGTAACGACACGAGCAACTTTCCGGCATCGGCTGCGAGTTGCTCGGCGACCGCGTGGTCATCAACTGCGGTCATCGTTGGTCTCCGATTCGAGGTGGACAGCGAACGTGCTCAGGTGATTATTGCTGGCGGCCGAGTTCAATGGCGCGACCAACGAGTTTTCGAACCTGCGTTTCATCGGCGCCGCTGGCAACCAGGGTTTCGATTCGAGTTTCAAGGTCTGCAGCGAGTTGTTCATCGACGACGAGCGGTGCGGCCTCGCCGGGCTTTGCCAACGAACCTGGCGGCGAAACCTGAGTGACGAGCACTAGGG
>JALQSZ010000412.1 GCA_023264135.1 Acidimicrobiales bacterium | reverse complement strand
ATCTTCCGCTTGAGAAGGTTGTGCTTCTCGGATGTGGTGCAACCACTGGTTGGGGTTCATCGGTGTACGCCGCTGAAGTGAAGCCTGGCGACAATGTCGCAGTGATCGGCGTTGGCGGACTTGGATCTGCCGCTGTTCAAGGCGCACGTCTCGCGGGTGCCGAGCGCATCTTCGCCATCGACCCCGTTGAATTCAAACGTGAGATGGCGCAGAAGTTTGGCGCAACGCACACTTCGCCTTCGGTGGAAGAAGCACTTGAATTGATCATGACCGAGACGTGGGGTCGCGGTTGCAACAAGGTCATCTGCACAATGGGTGTTGGCAACGGCGACATGATGGCGTCGATCATGGCGCTTACAGCGAAACGCGGTCGTGTGGTTGTGACGAATATTCATCCGTGGACCGAGCCCACCAACAACATTCCGATGATCGATCTCACTCTCACCGAAAAGCAGGTTGTGGGTTCGTTGTTTGGTTCAGCGAATCCCCGAGCTGATATTCCTCGTCTTGCTGAGCTCTACCGCAAGGGACAACTCGACCTCGACAGCATGATCACTCGCACCTACTCCCTCGACCAGATCAACGAGGGCTACCAGGACATGCGCGATGGCAAGAACATTCGTGGCGTAATCATTCACTGATTCGTTCGCAACAATCGGAAAACAGAAACGGCCCACCAAAGCGGTGGGCCGTTTCGCGTACTGACGTAAATCGTTGAATCAGTTTGGCGAGGCCGATGCGTTTGCCGCGGCCATCGCTTCCTCGTTGGCTTTCTCGGCATTGAGAAGTTCGGGAGAACCTTCGATGTTGAGCTTCGGCAGCCACTCGAGCCACTTGGGGAACCACCACGCGGCCTTGCCGAACAGCTCCATGATCGCGGGGACAAGCACCATGCGAACGATGGTGGAGTCGAGCAACACGGCAATCGCCATACCGAAACCAAGAACCTGCACGGTGGGATTCTGAATAGTGACGAACGAGAAGAACACCGCGATCATGATGAGAGCAGCGGTGGTGATCACGCGTGCGGTATTCGCGACACCAAGCACCACCGACTTTCGCGGCTCGTGATAGGTGTCCCACTCTTCGCGAATTCGCGACATGAGGAACACCTCGTAGTCCATCGAAAGTCCGAAGAGGATCACGAACATGATGAGTGGCACGAACGACACGATGGGAATGGTCGTATGCAGTCCGACCAAACCTTTCGCCCATCCCCACTGGAACACGGCAACCACGATTCCGTACGCAGCGGCAATCGAGATGAGGTTCATGAGTGCGGCCTTGAGCGGAACAAGGATCGAGCGGAACACCATCACCAACAAGATGAAGGCACCAAGCACGACCGCACCAACGACATACGGCAGGTACTTCACAACCAGTGCGGTGAGGTCGATAAGCGTTGCGGTTGAACCGCCAACGTACGCCTCGATGTTGGTGCCAGCGGTTGCAGTTTTGAGTCCCTTGCGCAGGTTCGACACAAGG
>JALQSZ010000411.1 GCA_023264135.1 Acidimicrobiales bacterium | reverse complement strand
ACACCGTCAAAGGTTTCCGTTTAGGCGTGCGTCTCGGCGAGAAGAAACCGAAGATCATCCTCGCTGCGCTCAATCCGCTCATGCTCAAGCTTGCGGGCGAACTCGCCGATGGCGTGTTGCTGAATTACTTGCCGGCTTCTCATATTCCGTGGTCGGTTGAGCAGGTTCGCGCCGGAGGCGATGCAACGGTCTATGCCTATGTTCATGTCGGCGTGACTGATCCCGAACCACACCGCGATCTCGCTCGTAAAGATTTGTTCTCGTACATCGTGGTCGATGCGTACGCCGACAATTTCATTCGTGCCGGTTTCGCCGACGAGGTCGCTCTTGTTCGCGAAGCACATGCCGCTGGCAATCGCGACGCTGCGTTGGCGGCCGTCTCCGACCGCATGGTCGACGCGATCGACATCTTGGGCGATGCCTCCCATGTGCACGACACCGTGCAGTCCTATGTCGCGGCCGGCGTCGACATTCCCGTTGTGATGCCCATGCCGTGGGGCCCCGATCGCATGGGTGTCATTTCCGACACCATTACTGCTGCAGCAGGTCGGTTCTAGCAATGCCTCCCGTCCGACGCCCCAAGGGGAAGAAGGCCGAAGCTGTCGACCCTTTTCCCGCCGATGGTCTGACCGAAATTGGTCTGGCTCCAGGCTCGGCGGTGCGGTTTCGCCGACGCGACACCGAACGCTGGAAGGACGGCACCGTGACCCGCCGCGAAGCCGACGGCAGTTTGGGCGTTTGCGATTCCAAAGGCGCGATGCGAGCCATGCCGCTCGATGCGGTCGAGGTCAAAGACCGCGGTCCTCGTGGTGGTGTGATGTGGGTGCCGCTCACCGAATGGGCCGAACGCACCGAACAACTCAAACTGCTGTAAGCCCTACCGAGGCGTGAGCTGACGCACGGCTTCTTCGGTGTCGACACCGGCCATGCCCAACACCGCGAGTGCCGGCGTGGTGACGCCATTATCGATGTAGCGCTGAATATGCGCTCGACACTGTTCATACGAACCGTGGACGATCAACTGGTCGACAACTTCGTCGGGAATCGCAGCGAGCGCCGCAGCACGATCGCCGGCTTTCCATGCATCCCACATTCCTTGCAATTGCGGGCCGCGACCCAACCACTCGTGGAATGCGGCGTACACGGGAACGTTGAGATAGGCCGCAATCGCAAACTTTGCTTGCGCGCGCACCGTCTCCGCATCTTCAGACGGCACAACGAAGATTCGAGCAACGATTTCTTTGTCTTCGCCGTGCGCCATCACGATCGGTGCCACACGAGAAACGTCGTCGGCCGACAACCAATTGATGATCGCGCCGTCGCCTTCGCGACCAGCAAGATTCAGCATTCCTTCGCGTAATGCCGCAATAAGAATCGGAATTGGTCGTTCAGGAACTGCGCTCAGTCGAAAACCGCGAATCGAAAACGTGTCATAGGTTTCAGTGACTTTTTCGCCAGTAAACGCAGCTCGGATGAATCGGACGGTGTCGC
>JALQSZ010000410.1 GCA_023264135.1 Acidimicrobiales bacterium | reverse complement strand
CAATCCTCGGTTGTTCCGAGTTTCGGGCTCGCGGTGATGCGATCTTCAGAAAATGCATGACCGTCGATAACGAATTCGCCGTTCCCCATCGACATTGCACCGAAACTGATTGATCGAGTCGATGTTGGTGCTGGCGCGTTGGGAACGGTGGTTCGCACTTCGACTGGAAGGTTCGATGACACCGTCGACGTTCCGTTGACGACGACCGAAAGTAGGGGTGTGGTGGGCCCGATAGAGGCGCCCGAGTTACCTCCACCCATCATCGCCATACCTCCACCCATCGACATGTTCTTTCCTCGTTCCACCTCTGTGGTTGAGAGGGTGACGGTTCCTGTCGCGGCGAGGGGCACAAGCACTTCGGCGCGTTGACCAGGAGTGAGGGTGACGTCGGAAACCTTGACTGGCGCAGTGAAGCGCCCCTGGTCGGTTCCGACGAGAAAGAGTTCTGGTGCGTCGACGGTCAGTCGGTAGTAACGAGACGCGCTGGCATTGATGATTCTCCAGCGTTCGATGGTCCCGGATTTCGCAGTGAGCTGCGGTTGCAATTGACCATTGACGACGATGACATCTCCTTCGCGACCTTGTTGCTTGTCGGCTGTGGTTGCATCGAGCACCGCGCTGGTTGTGCCGATTCGCGGATCGGCAAGGACGAGAATGCGTTCGGTGGTTGTGTTGAACGAGGAGGAGTCGTCAATTGCGTCGTCGATGATGATCGCACCGGCCATGCCGCCGAACACTTGCGGTGCAACGTTTCCATGATGATGCGGGTGATACCAGAAGGTTCCACTTGGGTGATTTGCGGGAATCTTGTACTCGTAGTGAAACGTCTGACCTGGTTCGATCATCAGATAAACGTTGTCGCTGTTGCCATCGGGCGAGACGTGCAGGCCATGGGTGTGAAGGTTTGTTGCCTGATCAAGTTCGTTCTTGAGCGTGACGCGCAACGTGTCGCCGGGTCGGAGGCGAAGAGTTGGCCCAGGAACCGAACCGTTGTAGGTCAGTGCGTAGCGTTCACCCGAACCCCACGGCACCATCGTTGCCGCGGCGGTGAGGACCACATCGAGAATGCCGTTATGGCTCCGGAGTTCTGTGGGATTGACAAATTGCGCTCCGGGCGAACCGCCAACGTCGGTGTTCTTCGCTGTTGTTGGTCCGGAGTCGCCCATTCCGCAACTGGCCAGTACCGCAGCAGCGCCGCCCGCGCCGACGATGCCAAGCGCAGTGCGACGACTGACGGTGCGATTCATTTCCAGCCACACTGCGGCGTGACACCGAACTTTTTCAGCACCATCGATGCAGGACATGCGCCGAATGCGACATACAGCCACTGGTTGAGTCCGACGAATGCCGTGAGTAGCAGGAACCATGGACTCACGAATGCGGCAAGGCCTGCGCTGACAAGAGCCATGGTTCCGGCCATTGCGAAGAGGACGCGCTCTAATGGCCATGAAGTTGTCGTTGCCGTTGTAGTTGTCATTGCTTTCTCGTCTCTCT
>JALQSZ010000040.1 GCA_023264135.1 Acidimicrobiales bacterium | reverse complement strand
CTCGTGCGACGAAAGCCGCGACTCGATCACGGCAAGGCGATCGCGCTCGTCGACAGTTGGTGCGCCAAGTGCAACAGCACCGAGACGACGACGGACTTCAACCTCGTCTGGTGCCCCTTCAAAACATTTGGCGAATTGTTCAATCAACGCATCAAGTGAACTTTCAACATGCAGTTCGGCACTTTGATCAGCGGGTACGAGTTGACGGGCACAAAGCGATTCGAGGGATTCACCGGTTCGGATCTGCGCTCCGACTGCTGAGCCCGCAGATGTTCCGATAATTCGCGTTGCGGTCGTGAGGTCAACGCCTGCCGTTGCGAGCGCGTCGAGAACACCGAGTTCCCACGCGATTCCTGCGACCCCACCCCCGCCAAGCACCAGTGCCGTTGCCATCGACTACTCCTCCACCAAACCGTTTACGCGAAGGAGGCGACCCACAAGGGGTCGCCTCCGACACACGTCATGACCTCAGCTCAGCCCAGTGGGTTGAGTGAGGAGCCAACTGCCCACATTGCAAAGAACTGAGCGTTGGCACCGTAGGCCTGAGCGATCGCCAACTTGGCGCCGCCGACCTGATGATCTTCGGCAAGACCACGAACCTGGAGTGCGGCTTCTGCGAAACGCAGAAGACCAGATGCACCGATCGGGTTCGAGGAAAGCACGCCACCGGACATGTTGACGGGGAAGTCACCATCGAGTGCGGTTGCACCTGATTGGGTCATCTTCCAGCCTTCACCTGGCGCAGCGATCTCATGGGCTTCAAGCCACATCGGCTCGTACCACGAGAACGGCACGTACAACTCGGCGCAGTCGATCTGCTCACGCGGGTTGGTGATACCAACCGCCTTGTAGATCTCCTGTGCACAGGCGTGCGCTGCTTGCGGGTTCACCGCGTCGCGACCCGAGTACCAACCCGGTTCCGACTTCATCGCAGTCGCAAGCACCCACGCCGGAGGTTTCGATGCCTTCTTGCCACCGTCTTCGTCGGTGAACACCACTGCGCATGCACCATCGGATGACGGGCACGACTCGAGGAAGTGAAGCGGATCCCACATCATCGGAGATTCCTTCACCTTGTCGATCGTGATGTCGGCAAGCTTGAGGTGGGCGTACGGATTCTTGGCGCCGTTGAGACGGTCCTTCACCGCAACCATCCAACCGATGTCTTCCGGTGCACCCGATCGACGGATGTAGGCACGAATGAACGGTGCGAACGCGCCGCCTGCGCCGATCGATGCGCCCTTGCCGCCGCCGAGAGCGAACTGCGCATTGCCCTCAGACTGCTTTTCGAACGCAACCGAAAGCACTCGCTTGTGACGACCGCTCGAAACGAGATGCGAACCGACGATGCCCGTTGAGCCACCCACTGAACCAGCAGTGTGCACTCGGAACATCGGCTTGTTCACTGCACCAAGCGCATCGGCGAGGTACATCTCTGGCTTCATGACACCTTCGAACAAATCTGGTGCCTTACCGAGGACAACGGCGTCGATGTCGCCCCAGTCCATGTTGGCGTCCTCAAGCGCGCGCTGAGCGGCTTCACGGACGAGGCCGGCGATCGAAACATCGGCGCGCTTGCGCTTGTGATGGGTCTGACCGATACCGACGATTGCTGCAGGCTGATGGCTCATTGGTCACCTTCCAGGACGCACACGAGGTTCTGCTGAAGACACGGACCAGACGTGGCATGGGCCAACGTGCGGTTCTTTCCGTTCTTCGTGATCTGGTTGGCGGCTTCACCCATACGGATGAGACCAGCGACCATGACGGCGTGAGTGGCGAGTGCGCCACCCGACGGGTTGATGTCGGTCGACGCATCAAGACCAAGTGCATCGGTCACGATGAGTTCTTGGAAACCGAACGGAGCGTGCACTTCGGCAACCTCGATCGGACCCTTGCCAACTCCAGCACCCTGCGCCGCGAGGCGAGTGGACACTGACGTGGTGATGTCCTTCCGAACGGTTGGAAGATGCGGTTCGATGCGATGGTCGATACCAGTGATCCATGCCGGACGTTCGCAAAGGTCGTAGGCACGCTTGCCACGGGCAAGGATGATCGCCGCGGCCTGATCCGTTGTCGGAGGCAGATCGTGGAGACGCAACGGGTTACGCACGTAATCGGCCGCAAGCAGTTCGTCGGCCGAATAGTCGCCCTTGACCTGTGCGTACGGGTTCGACTTCGCATTCGCACGATTACGCACAACAACATCGGCGAAATCGCGTTCGGTTGCTTTGCCTGAATCGAGAAGCGCACGAGCCTGAAGTGCCGCGAGCGACCAGGTATCGGCGCCGAGCGGTGTCAGGTAGTACGGATCGAATTCGATCGTGTACAGCGTGCTGGGGTCGGAGTTCGAGTTCTTGCCGACACCAACCGCAAGCGCGACATCAATGTCGCCCTGAAGCAGTCGAACGTAGGCCTCGTACAACGCCCAAGCGCCGTCCATCTCGACATGCGACTCGTTGATCGCAGGCACCATGCCGTAGGCATCGGTGTTCTGCACGAACGAGAATGCTTGGCCTGAGAGGTAATCGCAAGAACCGGAAACGGTGAAACCGATTTCGGACTTATCGATTCCGACATCGGCGATCACGGCACGAGTGGCGTGAAGAACCAGATCGGCTTCGGTGAGTTGGGTACGACGGTCGGGAGCGGTCTGCGCGAACCCGACGATTGCAATGTCGTTTTCTGTAGGAGCCATCACATCATCCGATCGAGGTAGAGCTCGGCCGGTTCATCCGGCTCGCCAGTAAGACGCCAGCCGAGGATGGCGTCGCCGCCGCTGCCGCGACTGCGGTTGTCGATATCTGCGACGCTGCGTTCGCTTGCCGGGGCCCACACACATTCGACGCGCATGCCGACGCGAACGTCGTTTGCCGGAATGTCGAGGATCTCTTGCTGAGCGATAACGGCATCGGCACCATCGAGCATGATCGAACAACGAACGAACGGTTCGGTTTCGGTCTGGCCGTGGTACTGCACCGGCGTCACGACCGTGAAGTTGGAAACAACTCCGCGGTCGGGAACATCAATGACATGTGATTCGTCGAGTTCGATCGCACACACGCTGCACATACCGCGCGGTCCGACGATGGTGCGCGCACACTGCGGACACTTTTGTCCGATGAGGCGACCTTCCATCAGTGCCTTCGCCCACATCGTGGTGGTCGGCGACGCATTGTCGATGTAGGTGAGGTCACAGAACGCATCCATTTCGGTGATGTCGTTCTCTTCGGGAGCGTCGTACGGTTCGCCCGCACCTTCGCTCGGCGAAGGATCGGCAGCCGGAACGAACGCGATGATGTCGTCGATTCGTCCGACGCAATCGGCCGGGGCCTTGAACTTTGCTTCGACGCGCATGCCAACCGACATCGCGCTTTCGGAACCGGCATCGACCGCATGGATCATCGGCGTATCAGCACCATCGAGGGTGATGAACGCGAAACCAAACGCATGGTCGAGCGGATGAAGGTTCGTGGGTTCGGGCACCCATGTCCATGACGACACGGTTCCCTTCGGACCAACGCGCACCCATTCCGTGCCGGCATCGGCAGCGGTCTCGGGGTCGTACTCGAGCGGCGGAGCGATCACCCGACCACCGGTGCGCACACCGATGATCTGGCCCTGCGCCAGCGCTGAGGCAAACGTGCTGAGCGTCGAACCCAACGTCCTCGAAAACGGGAACGTCAGGTTGAAGACGAACTCTTGGACAGTGTCAGCCATCTTCTCCCTTTCCTTTTTCAGGTCTTGTACAGATCGTTGATCTGTCGCCAAAGGGAGACCACTGATCCCCCTCCGATCGGTGTCGCGACCCTAGAGGTACTTAACACTGCTGAGCAACCAATACGGAGGATTTTTCGAGCCTCCCGACCGCAGGCCGGACGCCCGACGCTCAGGTGTAGAAGGGGTTGTCGCCGGCGTTGTGATCGGTGACGTCGATGACTTCGGTGACTTCAGGAATGGCGTCGTGGATCGAGGTCGTGATGCCGTCGCGCAACGTGGCCGCACTCATCGCGCACCCCTGGCAACCGCCGCCCATCGTGAGAAACACCGTGGTGTCCTCAACACCAACCAGCGCCGCAAAACCACCGTGTTGTGCAAGTCCTGGATTGATGACTTCTTCAAGCAGTTGCGTGACCTTGTCGGGGATCTCGCCAGTGAGTTCGATGTTGCGCCCATCGAGAGGATTCACTGGCGCAGGCCGATTCGGATTCTTGATCACGAAACCGCCCTGACCTGCCGAACGAGGAAGATCAAGAACCGCGCCACGCATGTTTTCGACACTGTTCGCAGCAACAACAACGCTTAATCCGCTTTGCAGCGAAAGATCATCTTCGGCATCGAGCTCGGCAATCGGTGCCCACCCGAGGTCGTAGTTGTAATCAGTTCCTTTTACGCCGGTGATTTCGACGCGCAATGCAATGGAACCTGGATCTTCTTCGGTATCGCGAATGCTCAGCACTTGTTCCAGTGCTTCAGGAGCAACGGTAAGGACGTAGTCGTTCGATGACGTCTCGTCGTCGGTCGTCGCGGAAGTGAGATCGGACATCGGAACCTCTACGGGAGAACTGCCGGGTTGGCCCAGCACCGAGCCCGAACGCTACCGGCCCGCATCACTCGCCCCTCACTCCGGGGACAACATCGCGTCGTGATTAGGAGAGATACGAGCCGCGACCGAAGGCGACGGCCATAGCCAGCATCGCAATCAGCGACACCGGCACGATCACCGCACGCAACTTGGGGCGGACGACGAGAAGTTCAGCGGCCACAACGATGCACGGGAAAACTCCTAGGAGATAGCGGCCAGCACCGAAGAAATCCTTCGTACCCAAAAGCGGCAATGCGATGAGGCCGAGGGCGTAGACGGTGTAGGCCCATCCAAATCGGCGCTTTACACGTGGGATGAGGAAGAGCGCACCGAGCACGACGAGTCCGTGCAAGACATGGCTCATGGTCGACCACGTAAATGGATGATGCTGCAACTCTTCAATGAGTCGGAACTTCAACCATGTTGATGGACCAGCTCCTTGGTCCCATCCTTTGCTCGCCTCGATGGTGACGAAGAGCAGTGGATCGCCGAACTTGACCCACAAGAACGCGCACCACCCGCCAACACCGAGCCACGAAAGAAAGATCGGTGCATCGGCTTTGGTAAGACCACGCGGATTGAATAACTCGCGAAATCCTTTTGCACCGTTTGCGAGATTGCGACGCTCAATGACGCGAAGCACAAGCGCAAGCGCAACCACGAGGCCCGCTGGGCGGCCGGCGGTCGCAAGAATGCCAACGATGCCGGCCCAGAAATAACGGTCGCGTTCAACGAGATAAAACGCCGCGATTGCTGTTGCGATGAACAATGCGTCGGAATACACCACTCCGTACAGGTACCAACTGAACGGAAACACACACAGCAAGACGACAGCGGTGATAGCGACGCTGTTGGAAACAAAGACTTTCGCCCATTTGCGTAGGAGAACGACAGCGGTCGCGCCACTGAGCACCGTCACGACTGTGCCCGTGATGTAGATCGTTGGGAACGCCCAACTCAGAAGACGCACCACGACGGGGTACGTCGGCCAAAACGCAACCGACGACTGCACGCCTGGGTAATAGACGTAGCCCTCTCGAGCGATCGTTCGGTACCACTCGGCATCCCACCGAGCGAAGCCACCAAACCATGTGTCACCGATTCCTTTGCGGAACGGGAAGAACGAATCGTGCGTGAGGTGATTGTTTCCGAACCAAATCGCGATCCAGACAAGAACGCCAATGGCAACGAAGATCGCGAGTGGCGACCACCAATGATCGGTCCACGGGCGTTGCGCGGTCGAGGGTTCAACGCTGCGGGAGCGCAGGCGCGTCAGAGCACGAGCTTTCGCCGGCTCATTCGGAGCGATGGTGGTCGAAGAGGAATCAGTCATGTGGTGTGTGGCCCATCCCCCCGATGAACCAACCGAAACGCTACTCGCACGAACGGTTCGAACCAGAGAGGGACAAGCAGTCACCCAAGGGGCCGTAGCCTCACCCCAATGATCTGCGTGGACGTCGACCGAGTGACCATGACCCGTCCCGGTCGCCCGTTGTTCACCGATGTGTCACTCACCCTCTCGACTGGCGATCGTTTAGGCATTGTTGGCCTCAACGGAACAGGAAAGTCGACGCTGCTTTCGGTCCTGACGGGCGAGGTTGAGCCGGAATCTGGCTCGGTTCGTCGCGGCCGCGATGTTCGAATCGCCACGCTCCCCCAGCGCCCGATTCTGCCCGCCGGATCAGTTCTGGCCGCGGTTGAAGCCGTTGCGGAAAACGATTGGGAGGCGGCGGCGGTACTCGACCACCTCGGAATGGCCTCACTGACCGAAGCCGACACCGGTCGCCTGTCGGGTGGCCAAGCCAAGCGCGTTGCGCTCGCTCGTGCTCTCGTCGCACCAAGCGACCTCCTTGTTCTCGACGAACCCACAAATCATCTCGACATCGATGCAATCGCATGGCTTGAGGATCGACTCGAGAGCTACCGCGGCGGCCTCGTACTTGTCACGCACGACCGTCACGTTCTCGATCGCGTGACCAACCGTGTTCTCGAACTCGATCGAGGGCGGTCGTATCTGCACGATGGCGGCTACGCCGGCTACCTCGAAGGTCGCGCGCTGCGCGAAGAGCAAGCAGTTTCGCAGGAAGCAACGCGAAAGAATCTTGCGCGAAAAGAATTGGCGTGGCTTCGTCGCGGTGCACCAGCAAGAACCAGCAAACCAAAAGCACGCATCGACGCAGCTACAACGCTGATCGAAACCCGCGCCGAACCGGCAGCGCGTTCAGGAATTCCTGATCTGTGGTTTGGAACTCCGCGCCTCGGCGACAAAGTCGTGGAACTCACTGACGTTTCCTTTGCGCACGACAATTCGCCTGCACTCTTTTCCAACGTCGAACTGATGCTGGACAACCGCGAACGCCTCGGACTTGTCGGACCAAACGGAGCGGGAAAGTCGACCCTCCTTGATCTCATCGCTGGGCGACGTTCACCGTCGACGGGCACGATCGAAGTCGGTTCCACTGTTCGCATCGGTTACTACGACCAAGTTGGAGTCGAACTCGATCCGCGGCAACGCGTTCGCGAAGCAATTACTGGCGGACGACGCGAACCCGATTGGCAAGACGCTGCACTGCTCGAGTCGTTTTGGTTCGACGGAGACGCGCAATGGGCGCCAATTGAACTCCTCTCAGGCGGCGAGCGACGCCGTTTGCAACTTCTTCTTGTGCTTGCACAAAAGCCCAATGTGCTTTTGCTTGATGAACCGACAAACGATTTGGATCTCGACACGCTTCGAGTCCTCGAAGAATTTCTCGACGATTGGCCCGGCGCTCTCATCGTTGTCAGTCACGACCGGGCATTCCTCGAACGCACCGTTGCCGACGTCATCGTGATGGATGGTCATGCAACGCCGTCGCGCCGACCAGGCGGCTATGCAGCATGGGAGGAACAGCGCCGAGCCTCGATGGTTCGCGGACGCATCGCCGATCCCCGAAAGACCTCGGCCAAATCGACGTCCAAACCAAAACCGACGAACTCGGCCTCGCGTTCTCCAGAGAAGGCGGCAACTCGATCGCCAAGCACACTTCGGTTCCTCATCAAGGACCTTGAAAAGGAGATCAAGCGCCTGACAAAGGCGAAAGATCGCCTTGAAGTGAAGGTCGCGGAGCTGGCCCTCACTGGCGACCATGTTGAGCTCACCCGCCTTGGCGGCGAATTAACCGCTGTTCTCGCCGAACTCGACGCCGCCGAAGAGCAATGGCTGGAACTCTCCGATGAGGCCGAAAGGGCCTCGAACTGAGCCTTCGTCGATCACCGGTAGATTCCTAGACCGTGACTGACGTCGAGAACCCCACCGAGGCGCTGCAAGAACTGCGGCGAGCTCGACGCCATAACCGGCTTTCTGAAGTGCATTGGATCGACGCGCTCTATCGGGTCTACATGGTGGGTCTCGCCGCGGTGATCTTCATCATGTTCGCCGTGAGCCGACTTCCAAACGATCGACTCACCCACGCCGAAGCAATGACCTTCGCCAACGAAGCACCGATGTGGCTTGGTCTCGGGTTTGCCATCGCCATCGGAATCGGATTGCGATCGGGTGGCCGCGGTGGTCCGCTCGTTCTTGAAGCTCCTGTCGTGATGCATGAGCTCAATGCGCCCGTCTCTCGCGAATCAGTAGTTCGTGGCCCAGCGATCAAGCAACTCCGATTCATGGCATTTGCCGGTGCCGTTGTCGGCGCCATCATCGGAGAAGTTGCGGCCCATCGTCTGCCTGTGAATCCCGCGATCGCGATCGCGTGCGGCGCGCTTTCGTTCGCGCTTGCGGGAATGCTCGCTTCGGCAACTGCACTTGCTGCCTCAGGACGACGGCTTCGCTGGTGGCCTGCGAACTTCCTCGCCGCGATTCTCATCGGCTGGTCGGTGCTCGATGTCCTCGGGAAACGAACGACTTCACCGTTCACATTGCTCGCCGACATTGCGTTTTGGCCGATCACGTTCCGCGCGATTGCGCTTGGCAGCATCGTTCTCGTTGCGATCGTTGTGTGGCTTGGCCTTTCACGCATCGGCGACCTTTCGATCGAACACGCCTTGCGTCGCGCCGGACTCGTCGCGCAGTTGCGATTCGCAGTCACACTGCAAGATGTCCGCACCGTGGTGCTTCTGCGTCGACAGCTTTCGCAGGAAAACGCCCGATTGCGTCCGTGGATTCGCATCGGCCGCTCGAAACGCAAGAGTTTCATCCCGCCAACATGGAAGCGCGATTGGCAGAGCTACCTGCGCTTCCCACTCCCCCGCCTCATCCGTATGGCGATGTTGGGCGCAATCGCTGGATTGTCACTCGGCGCGCTTTGGCGCGGAACGATTCCGATGATCATCGTCGCGGGTCTTGCGCTGTATCTCGTTGCCTACGACGCGTCAGAACCCACGGCACAAGAAGTTGATCATCCAACTCGCTGGGAAAGTTTTCCCGAGGCGCCAGGTTCACTCATCCTGCAACACGTTGCTGCAGCGTTCGTGGTCATGACCTTTATTTCTCTCATCGCCGCCGGTGCCGCGACGTTGCTCGTGCCATTCGCGGTGGTGTGGAAGCTGACCCTCGTGATGTTTGTTCCCGTTTCTCTTGCTGCTGCGGTTTCCGCAATGATCAGCACCGCGCAAGGCGCACCCGATATGGCCGGCCTCGCCGGTCTCGGACCAGACGTCATGGGCTGGCTCATGATTGCCCGCCTTGTCATTCCACCGGCGATCACGATCGTTGCTCTGCTTCCATTGTTGAGCGCAGGGTCCGATCCAAACGCCATCAACACCACCAAAGTCGGTAATGCAACGGTGTACTCACTGTTCGCCGTCGGCGGTGCCATCCTCTATCTGCGCACACGGAAGCCAAAGCACCTGTGACCTCTCCATTCGCACTGCCCAAACAACCACCCACGCCGGCCACTGAGCCCCGCCTCAAACCCGATGCGGCGTTGCAGACCCTCGACCTCTCGAAGGACTACGGCGATGGCATGGGTCTCACCACCGAGCTCGATCTCGTGATCGCTAAGGGCGAACTCGTCATGCTCGTAGGCCCCAATGGCGCCGGTAAGTCAACGTT
Source organism: Acidimicrobiales bacterium (assembly GCA_023264135.1). GTDB lineage: Bacteria > Actinomycetota > Acidimicrobiia > Acidimicrobiales > Acidimicrobilacustridaceae > Acidimicrobilacustris. The sequence goes on along the minus strand of JALQSZ010000040.1, from coordinate 408 downwards.
CCTCGGTCTCGCCGCCGGAATGCTTGAACCCACAAACGGCTGGGCATTTATCGCCGGAAGTCCTGCAGGAACGGTTCCCGCTCGCGCCGCGCTTTCGTATCTCCCCGACAACCCGGTGCTGTACGACGACCTCAGCCTCGGCGAACACATCGAATACATCGCCCGTCTTCACAAGACCGTCGATTGGCAGGACTATGCCGACGACCTTGTCGACATGTTCGGACTTGGCGATCGCATCGACGATCTGCCATCGCGATTCAGTCGTGGTCTCAAACAAAAGACCGGCCTGATCCTCGGTCTCATTCGCCCCTTCACCGTGATGCTCGTCGACGAACCATTTGTTGGTCTCGATACACCGGGGCAGGAAACGCTTGTCGAGATCATGAGCGATGTTGTTGCGCAAGGCGC
>JALQSZ010000409.1 GCA_023264135.1 Acidimicrobiales bacterium | reverse complement strand
CATACGACGCGGACCAATCGCTAAGGCGAAGGTCGGGAAAAACGCCGCGAAGAAGGCTGATGCCAAGCGGGTTCACAAGGATCCACCACACCAACGCTTCAGGATCGATGTCGGATCGCAAAAGACCCTTTTCTTGTGCAGCGCGCACAAATGACGCCATGCGAACGAGAGAAACGTCTTGGAGGGGGCCGACAAGAGCCGCCACTTCAGGCTCGTGGCGGGATGCATCGCGGGCGGCGAGGCGAAGTCCCCGTTTGCGAGGGTCAGCGTCATCGTCGAATCTCTCGATGATCGCTTCGAGTGCCGCGTTCGAAAGTTGAGTTGGTTCAGTCAGCGCGCCAACGAGGTCGATGCTGTTGTTCTGCGCATCAGGATTGATCTCGGTGATGATGACTTCGTTCATGAGGCCGGCCTTGCCGGAGAAACGGTTGTAGATCGCACCGGTGGTGAGACCTGCTCGTCGCGAAATGTCCGCCACAGCGGCGGCTTCGTAACCCTTTTCTGCAAAAACTTCTGCTCCGGCATCGACAAGGGCAGCGCAGATGGCGTCGTGATTGTGGTCGTCGAAAGAGGGGACCTTGGGCATCGAGCGTTGTTTCGACCGTGGCTCTGCGGGAAGCGGAGTCGTGAACGGAATGTCCATCACCGTGATTCGCATGAGTTCGTTGAGTGCTTTCGAACCGCGCTTCGGTGGGTCGCTCGCAATTCCGCAGATATAGCCACCGATCCAGGTCGCAGCGCGTAAGAGAACTTGCACGCGCCGATCCTGACCGTCTCGGACTTCGCCGCGTGCACTTGCCTTGTCTCGTTCATTGAGCGCGACATCGATGCGACGTCGAACAAACGTGTACACCGGCTCGCGGAGCTCGGGGGTATGTCGAGCGGCAAGTAACAACTCAGAAAGGACACCGAGTTTCGCGAAGTTGATGTTCGGAGCGTCCGAGGCTCCAGACCAAAACGCAATTGCTTCACGATCGGTTTGCACGCCCAAGTCGGGTTCAAGTCGTTCTTCAATCAATGCTTCGACGAGTGCTTCTTTTGTTGGGAAGCGGTTGTAGATCGCGCTCGTCGCTAATCCGCAGTTCCCTGCCACGGAGGTCAGCGCCATGGCGTCGTATCCCACCCGGCGAAGCTCGGCCGCGGCGGCATCGAGAAGTTCGATTCGAAGTTCCGCTGACCGCTGACGACTGACTTTGACCATTTGGTACTCCGTCGTTGAGGAATCAGGCCATTTCCTGACTCGGTTGTGCCGTGGTCGGAGACAATAGTGCGTGTGCCATAACTTTCAGAACGAGAACTGACGAGCGACGACCCCGGACTCCTTGGTCCACGCGGTCGATCCGGCGACCAACTCGTTCGGTTTTGCAGTGAAAAGGATTAGGCGGGTTGCCCGGTGATCGCCTGTCCGCCGTGGCTGTCTCGCTTCACGCCACTTGGATCCTTGGCGACGGCACCCGCGACCAGCACATACGAGATGCCTTGGGACATTTGGGCCGGCTT
>JALQSZ010000408.1 GCA_023264135.1 Acidimicrobiales bacterium | reverse complement strand
ACACTTCGCGGAATCTCGCGCTCGTGCGATCGGCTTGCTCAAGCGGAGTAATGCCGTTGGCCTCGGCCGAACGCTGGATCTTCAGACCGTGTTCGTCGGTGCCCGTAAGGAAGAAGGTGGGGTCGCCCGCGAGTCGATGCCACCGGGCCAACGCGTCTGCGGTCACCGTCGTATAGGCGTGCCCAATGTGGGGCACATCGTTCACGTAATAGATAGGGGTGGTGACATAGAAGGGTTCAGACACGCTGCAAGGCTACGGTCCCGCGTCGTCACATACGAACCACCGACAGCCAACCGCTTCCCGCACGAACCGTGTCAGGATGGCGAGCGCTTTCGACCCGTCGATTCGAATGAGGAAACCATGGGACAGCTTGACGGTCGCGTTGCGGTCATTACCGGTGGAGGAAGAGGGATCGGCGAGGCCATCGCTCTTCGCTATGCCGCCGAAGGAGCGACCATCGTGATTTCCTCCCGTACAGCATCGGATCTCGACAACACGCTCGAAACTGCCGGCCTGGGTTCTGATCGCGGACTCGCGGTTGTTGCCGATGCAAGCGATCGCGTCGATGCACGTCGTCCTGTCGTTGAGGCAATTGAACGATTCGGTCGCGTCGACATCCTCGTTAATAACGTTGGCGGAACGGTCGGACAGAACGACCCATTCCTCGCAAACGATGACGCCTTCGAAGCGACGCTTGTGCTGAACCTTGTTTCTGCTTGGTGGACCACGAGCGCTGCACTTCCCGGTATGCGCGATCAGGGATTCGGCCGCATCATCAGCATCGGTTCGGGCGCCTCGAAGAACACTGGCGCTTCTCTCCCCTACACCACCGCGAAACACGGACTCGTGGGATTCACGAAGGAACTCGCGAAATCGGTTGCGCCATTCGGTATCAACGCGAACCTGCTGTGCCCCGGATGGACCCGCACCTCGCTTCTCGATTTTGAACGAATCGCAACCGCTCGTGGCACCACCGTTGAAATCGAAGAGGCCCGATCGGCAGCCGAGTCACTTCAGAATCGAGTGCTCGATGCATCCGAACTCACAGGTATGGCAACGCTTCTCGCCGGCGACGACGGTCGCGGCATTACCGGTCAGGTCATCAGCGTCGACGGAGGCTACAAAGTCTGACCCCGAAACTGTTGAGGAGATGACGTCCTCAACGCTGATCAAGAACCTCTAGTGCGCGATTGAGAAATCCCATCGCACCTGCGCCGACATCGACGAGGTCCGGACGAGTCGCGTCGTGGAGCGACCGTTGGTAGATGCCTTCTAACAACACCGCCATCCGGAAGTTGTACAACACCTCGTAATAGGCGAGATCTCCGGGAAGCTCGATGTCTCGTTGCATTCGATAGCGCGCAATGAGTTCGTCTCGGCGAGGCCAACCCGGGCCGGAGGTGGCCTTTCCCCAGATCTCGCAGAATCCAATGAGGTCAAGAAGCGGATCGCCGATCGTTGCCGTTTCCCAGTCGATGATCGCAGTGACCTTCCCTGGCGGTTGCG
>JALQSZ010000407.1 GCA_023264135.1 Acidimicrobiales bacterium | reverse complement strand
ACTTTTGCCGATCGGCGCCGACGTCGATTCGATCGTTCAAATGTCGACGGAACCCGTGTAGCTCGATGGGGTGTGGGCCTTGTTGGTGACATTGGTGCCTCGAAACGAAAGGATTCGTGGCGGCAAATGCAGCGAGTGGCGAAGCGTAGAAGTTCTCGGCATCACGCGGAAGGGCCCCGGCGCAGTGCCAGGGCCCTTCGACAAAAAATGAGTCAATCGACTTCCAGACGCAACGTCTGGCGGAAGTCGTTAGATGCGTTCGATCAGCGTTCCGGTTCCGAGACCGCCACCACAACACATGGTGACGATCGCACGCTTGCCGCCGGTGCGCTGCAGCTCATGCACCGCTTTGGTGATGAGGATTGAACCGGTTCCGCCGAGTGGATGACCAAGGGCGATCGCGCCGCCATTGGGGTTGACTCGTTCGAGATCGCCATCGAGTTCGCGGGCCCATGCGAGCACCACCGACGCGAACGCTTCGTTGATTTCGAAGAGATCAATGTCGTTGACGGTCAGGTTGTTGCGTTCAAGGAGATGCTGCGTGGCATCGATCGGGCCAGTGAGCATGAGGACAGGATCGACACCAACCAAGCAGGTGTCGACAATGCGAGCGATAGGCGTAAGGCCAAGTTCCTTCGCCTTTTCTGGGGTCATGAGAAGAACTGCGCCGGCGCCATCGGAAATCTGCGACGCATTGCCAGCGGTGTGCACGCCGTCTTCGCCGAAGACGGGCTTCAGGCCCGAAAGACTGTCGGCAGTGGTGTCGCGCAAGCCTTCGTCGCGAGCGACGTGATGAGTGGTGCCAGTTGGTTTGCCGTCTTCACCAAGATCAGGTGCATCGACGGGAATGATCTGTGTTGCGAAACGATCTTCGGCCCATGCACGTGCGCCGCGTTCTTGTGAGGAAAGTCCGAGCGCATCGGTGTCCTCGCGTGTGATGTTCCACTTCTTCGCGATGCGTTCGGCGCCATCGAACTGTGAGGTGTACTCGTACTGCGGGAAGTACGTCTTCGGAATGGGCGAGCCCATGTCGAGACCCTTGGCCACATTCGAGCCGATCGGAACCTTGCTCATCACTTCGACGCCACCAGCGACAGCGCTATCGATGACACCAGCAGCGATAAGTGCGTAAGCGATATCGACCGCTTGCTGGCTTGAACCACATTGAGTGTCGACCGTTGTTGCGGCGACCTCAAGCGGCAGACCGGCGGTGAGCCACGCGGTGCGGGTGATGTTGAACGCTTGTTGACCGATCTGGCTTACGCAGCCGCCAACGACCTGTCCGACTTCGGCGGGGTCCATGCCCGTTCGGTCGAACAGTGCCTTGAACGGCACGGCAAGAAGGTCGGCCGAGTGCATGGAGGAAAGACCTCCGTTACGACGACCAACAGGAGTACGGACGGCATCAACAATCACGACTTCACGCATAGGGCGATCCTAGGCCCATACGTCTCAAATGATTGCCGTCGTTGGCGCGAACGGCGTTAGGCCGCGGTGGCGTGGTCGTG
>JALQSZ010000406.1 GCA_023264135.1 Acidimicrobiales bacterium | reverse complement strand
TGGATGGAAGGTCTGCTCCCAGAAGGCGACCCTGCAACGAATCCCGGCGCAAAGGTCGAAGGCGCAACTCCGCAGTTTTGACAGATCGCGTTCAAATGACTGAGCGCGCGCTTCAACTCATCCGATCAATCGCTGGCAGAGCCTGCCGCGACCACGAAAGCGAGTGCGACTGTTGCACCGCCCGACATGATCGCTTTACTCGAGCGTCACCCGGCAAACGTTGGAACGACAGGAGTCGGAGGAACCGTCGTGACGGGCGGCGCAGGTGCAGTCCCCATCAACTTCATCGCAAGTGAAAGCGTTGCAGCAGTGGCCGGATCTTCAACACGACCCACGGCAAGGCACGAATACTCTGAAGCACACGCGACTGCTTGGAGATAATTCAGCTGGCCGTCCACATTCGGGCTCGGCAACGCTGACCACGATGTGCCATCCCATGTCAGCACCAACGTTTCAATTGTTGAACCAGTGGAAACCGACCCGACCGCCACACAAAAGTTCGATGACACACAGGAAATTGAATTGAGATCGTTTGAACCTGACCCGAGATTTGGACTCGAGATGACCGACCATGTCGATCCACTCAATTGCATCACCAAGGTTTGATACACCGAACCGTTTCCGTAATACCCAACCGCTGTACACGTCGTCGACTCGCACACCACCGAGTTGAAGAGATTGCTATCTGATCCGATGTTTGGGCTCGAAAGAACTGTCCAGGTGAAGCCATTCCACGTCAGCGCTTCAGTTCGATACGTCGATCCGACGAAGTAATACCCAACCGCTGTACACGACGACGCCGACACGCACGAAACGCCTTTGAGTTGATTGATCGAAACGCCGATGTTCGGCGGTTGCACTAGCGACCACGTAAGGCCATCCCAGTGAAGTGCCAAATTCGCGAATTGATTTCCCGTCAACGACATGCCGACTGCAACACAGAAGTTCACAGCAACGCACGAAACAGATGACAATTCATTCGTGGAGTTCGGCACGTTCGGGCTGGACACCAAGGACCACGATGTGCCGTTCCAAATGAGAGTTTCGGTGCCAAGTACCGCGTTCGTTTCAACCGATCCAACAGCGACACACCACGACTCCGACGTACACGACACTGCGGACAGAAAACTTGTGGTTCCTCCCGGGTTCGGAACCGACATTTCGGTCCACGAGAATCCGTCCCACCTCATGGCCAAATTCCGATAGATCGAACCTGTGTCAGTGGCCCCGACCGCCACACACCACGACTCGGAAACACATTCAACGTCCGAGAGCGAGTTCGCAATCGACCCCGCAACCGCGCTTGGGGTAATTGTCGCCGTCGTCACGGCAGCCTCAGCAGGAACAGCGACAATCGAACTTACGCAGAACAACAACGCCGCAACGGCTAAAGCAATTACCGACTTGCAGGCCACCAGAAACCTCCGATGAGGACCGATAGGCAACCTGCCGACCGCTCAGCAAAGGTAGACCGGAAAATCGGGGGCGTGAAACGATCCACGATGCAGGA
>JALQSZ010000405.1 GCA_023264135.1 Acidimicrobiales bacterium | reverse complement strand
ATCGTTGTTGGGAAGCCATCGAGTCGGCCGAGCGTCGCCGCATTCACGTCTTCATCGCCACCAGCGAAACGCATATGAAGCACAAGCTGCGTATGACTCCTGATCAGGTGAAGGCGGAAGCGGCATCGGGTGTCGCGCGCGCTCGTTCGTACACCAACGATGTTGAGTTCTCGCCGGAAGATGCGTCGCGTTCGGATTTCGACTTCATGTGTGAGGTTCTGCAGATCGCAGTCGACAATGGAGCAACCACCCTGAACATTCCCGACACTGTTGGCTTTGCGGTTCCGCAGGAATACGCCGAGCGACTGGCCAATGTTCGCAAGGTCGTCAAAGGCGACTACATCATCTCGACCCATTGCCATAACGATCTGGGTATGGCCGTTGCCAACTCACTGGCGGCAGTGCAGTTGGGCGCACGTCAGGTTGAATGTGCGATCAACGGTTTGGGTGAGCGCGCCGGTAACGCAGCGCTGGAAGAAATCGTGATGGCACTGCGCACGCGTTCGGATTACTTCGGTGGCATCGACACTGGCATCAAGTCCGAAGAACTGGCACGCACCTCACGTTTGGTCAGTCGCCTCACTGCCTATCCCGTTCAGTACAACAAGGCCGTTGTTGGTCGTAACGCGTTCGCGCATGAGTCGGGTATTCATCAGCACGGTGTGCTGAACGAGCGCACGACCTACGAAATCATGGACCCTGCTGCAGTTGGTCAGGGCGAGTCGAAGATCGTGCTGGGTAAGCACTCCGGCCGTCACGCGTTTGCCGACACCTTGAAGAAGATGGGATACGACCTGCACGGCGATGCGCTGAACCAGGTGTTCGCTCGATTCAAGGAACTGGCCGATCGCAAAGTCGAACTGAGCGATGCCGATCTTGAAGCGTTAGTTGCCGAGGAAATGGGCGACACCGTTCGTTACGCGTTCTCACTGATTTCACTCGATAGCCACGGTGGGTCGAGCTCGACACCGACGGCAACAATCGTGCTTGATCACGATGGCAAGAAGATCGAAGCATCTGCCGAAGGATCGGGCATGGTCGACGCGGCCTGTGCAGCAATCCGTCAGGCCACTGGTATCGAAGGGACGCTCACCGATTACGCCGTCACTTCGGTGACTGGCGGTGTCGACGCGCTGGCCGATGTTGCGCTCCGATTCGAAGTCGATGGCGTCTCGATGCCCGGTCGTGGACTTTCGACCGATGTCGTTGAGGCCTCGGCTCGGGCGCTGCTCAACGCGCTCAACCGCATCGTGCGCGTTCGTGATACTGGCGAAGATCCCACCTCAGTTTCTCGCCCCGGCTCGCTCCGCTAGGCCAACGCCAGGTTTGACGTTCGGGGCAGTTCCCCCGGACGGTACTTGCGTTGTCTCCGCGTCATGTCTACGTTGTTGACATGACGCGGACCACGAAATTCTCCCGACTTCTCGTTGCCTTCGGCTTTGCTGCCGTCATGGTGGTGGCCGCGGCCTGTTCCGACGGGGCCCGCGATGCGCAGCGCAACAGTCCCACAGAAGAGCGATCTGCCTCATCGGGAATG
>JALQSZ010000404.1 GCA_023264135.1 Acidimicrobiales bacterium | reverse complement strand
GAAGACGTTCGTTGGCCTCGCGGGCACTGTCAGCAACACCGCGTCGGTCGAACTTGGGCTTGCCGACTACGACCGAGACCAAATTCACCACTTCGTGCTCACGCGACCTGCGGTGGAAGACGTGTTCCGAACGCTGGCGACTGAATCAATTGCGCAGCGCAAAGAAAATCCTGGTCTCGAGGAACAGCGGGCCGACGTGATCGTGGGTGGCCTTTGTGTGCTTGTGGCCACGATGCGTCGATTCGGGCTTTCGGAATGTCTCGTTTCTGAATCTGACATTCTCGACGGACTCGCTATGTCGATCCTTTCTGACTCGTGAACTCCGAAGTTTTTGAGTGGTGAACTCGAACTGAAAGACGACGGGAGCCGGTCGCTAGGATCGCTTCCTGTGACCACCTTGTTCGGACGTCGAGTGCTGCTTCGTCCTCTCGTGGCGACAGATTTCCCGGCTTGGCGCGAAGTGCGTCGCCGAAATAGCGACTGGCTTACGAAGTGGGAGCCGACTCGCCCGCCTGGTGCACCTGATGTCATCGAAGATCGTGAAGCGTTCACGATTCGCTGCAATGCTCGCCAAAGAGAGCGGCAGTTGGGTTCGGCCTACGGCTTTGGGATTTTTGTTGACGGAGAATTTTCCGGCGAGATCAATTTGTCGTCGGTGCAACGTGGTCCGTTTCAGAGCGGAAGCATCGGCTATTGGATCGATGAAGCGCGAGCGGGTCACGGCTACACCCCCGAGTCTGTCGTGGTGTTAGCGAAGTACTGCTTCGACGATCTTCATTTGCACCGCCTCGAAATTGCGATCGTTCCTCGCAACAGCGCAAGCCGCCGTGTCGTTGAGAAACTGGAACTTCGCGAAGAAGGCATCGCGAAAGGTTTCTTGGAGATCGACGGCAACTGGGAAGACCACGTGCGGTACGGAATCACTTTTGAAGACTGGGTCGAACGCGGCCCCAACCTGTGCGCTGAGTGGCTTTCGTGACCGACGCTGCCATTGAACAGCCGCAACCAAAGCGGGACGGTGCGTTCATCGCATTTCGCTACCGAAACTTCCGATGGATGTGGAGTGCTTCGTTGCTGTCGAGCAGCGGTTCGTGGCTCCAGATGGTCGCGGTGCCCTACGTCGTGTACACCATTACCGGCAGTGGAGCGTGGCTTGGCTTTGCTGGTTTCCTCGGATACGCGCCCATGGTTGTGACCGGTCCGTATGCGGGATCAATCGCCGATCGCTTTGATCGCCGCAAGGTCTTGATCATCGGTGGCCTTATTCAAGCAGTCATTACTTTTGTGCTTTGGTTCGAGTGGGTTGCCGGTGTTCGAAACATTGGGTTCTTCCTCGCGATCCTCACGCTTGGTTCGTTTGCGAATGGCTTCACGATCGCTGCATGGCAGTCGTTTGTGACGGAGCTCGTTCCTCGTGAACATCTTCTCAACGCGGTGACGCTGAATTCGGCGCAATTCAACGCTGCGCGCGCGTTTGGTCCAGCTCTGGGCGGCGTAGTGCTTGCAACGCTCGGTGTGAGTTGGTGTTTCTTTATCAACGCGGTGTCGTTT
>JALQSZ010000403.1 GCA_023264135.1 Acidimicrobiales bacterium | reverse complement strand
GTTCGACGCGGCGCGCAATTGCGTTTGCGGGATGTACGCGGTGATGGTCGCGTACGGCTCAGCGACGTTGACGATGTGAGCGCCGAGATTGGTGAGTGCTTGTTGCGTGTTCGCCGCGTTCGTGGAGGTGGCGTAACGGACGTAGGCGAGGAACGATCCGTCTTTCTCAGTGGGACTACCGGGGCCGGAGTTGGGGGCGAGCGCGGTTGGGTCGGGCGCGGTTGTGTTGTTTGGGTTCGCGTTAGTGGTCGCGTTCGTGGTGGTGGCGTCGGCGTATGCGGCGAGCGTGGGGGAGAGGCGGTCGGCGCCCGTGGGGGATTTCGTCGGCGTTGGCGCTGGTGATGTTCGGCTTGGCGCCGCCGGATCGGTCGTGCTCGTTGCCGACGTGGTGTTCGAACCCGTGGCCGAACTCGGGAGCTGACTCGACTCGGTGTCTTTGCTGCCGGCCGCGTTATTGGCGAACTGCGTGTTGCGCGAGAGTCCGACGAGAATCGTCGCCGCTCCGACGACGAGCGCGAGGAGTGTGATCGCCAGAATCACCACGTTGCGGCGAGGCCGGAATGAGTTGCGAGTCATCGTTCTGCCTTCGCCATGGCTCCGCCCCGAGCGGCGGGATGTCCGAGCTCCGAGAGGACTCGAAACCGTCCTGCACCTTACTGAGGCTCGGGGTTCCGGGGTAGTTGGTTATTGGGTCGTGGGGTGTCGGCAGGACCGGGGCCCGGGCTGCGTCGGGGCGGGGGTCTGGGCCAGCGTCGGGGCCGCTCCGCTACTGTCGGCTCGCCTGTTGGGTGGGCATCAAACAGGGGGAATAGCAATGGCAGCAGACGATCGTGCACCAATCGAACCACTGGCGATTCCGGTATCGACCACGTTTGAAATCAATGGCCAGGCCGGCAACGTGCTTGGCCCGTGCTTCGGCGTGATCGCCCGATCGATGGGCTTCACTCGTGGAGTGGTGGGCGGCGTGAAGGCGTTCAAGCGGGGCAACGTCACGGAGTACTCGGCCACGCTCGAAGAGGGTCGGCGCGAAGCGGTGGAACGCATGGTTGAACACGCGCAAGCGATGGGGGCGAACGCGGTGACGGGCGTGCGGTTCGACTCGAGTGATATCTCCGAGGGAATTGTCGAGGTCGTTGCCTACGGAACTGCGGTCGTACTTCCGAGCTGAGTGAGGCGCGTGCGCATGTCGTTGTGTGAGTTCGTGTCGTGAGTCTTCGTGCGCGTGTTGTGAGTGCCCACGTTCATCGCTGAATTCGACGCATGCGCGTTTGTGCACGCGTTCGGCGCGCGTGCGAACGCGTGTGAGCGTCGGCGCGAGCAGTGTGAGTGCATGAGTTCAAGCCTGTGGGCGTGGTTGCAATCACCGCAATGACCGAGATCGTGCAGGTGAGCGTGCGCATGCTCGTGCACGACGCCGCACTCGACGCGCGGGCGCACGCGCTGGCGGAGCAGTCGCGTTTTGTCCGTAATGAAATGAGTCGTTTGACCTATTCACTCTGTCTCAGGCGTTCCCTACACTCGAACACATGTTCGATACCGCCACATCCGCGATCA
>JALQSZ010000402.1 GCA_023264135.1 Acidimicrobiales bacterium | reverse complement strand
ATTCAGAACCCACGGCCCGAGTCGGGTGCGAGCCGCTTCGGCCTGCACCATCGCAAGTTGGACATGCCCCAGCCCCATGCCACCCCACTCGACCGGCATATGCGGCAGCCACAAACCAAGTTCCTGTGCTTGACGTCGCAACTCAATGAGTTCGGCAACGTACGCGCGGCGATCGGTCTCGGCGACTCCAGATGCTTCGAGTCGTTTCTCCGTTGGCGCAACCACATCGGCGATGAACGCTCGAACGTTTCCACGGATCTCTTCGAGTTCGGGTGACAGACTGAAATCAATGCTCATGTCCGCAGTCTGCCCCGAACTGAGGCTCTCGTGACCGTTGTTGTGGCGATTGATGCCGGCACGACCGGCGTACGCGCAATCGCGTTCGATCAGAACGGACGCTCACTTGGGTCGTCGTACCGGGAATTCACCCAGTACTTTCCGCAACCGGGATGGGTCGAACACGATGCCGACGAGATTTGGACGGCAATTCAGTTCGTGCTCGCAGAACTGAAGACGACTCTTGACAGCACCGGTGAAATCGTTGCGGCAATCGGCATTACCGATCAGCGCGAGACCATCGTTGCGTGGGATCGTGTGACTGGTTCGCCACTTCACCGAGCCATCGTCTGGCAGGACCGCAGAACCGCCGCGACGTGTGAGCAACTCGAAGCTTCTGGCGCACTTGGTCTCGTTCGATCGACCACTGGTCTCGTTCTCGATCCGTATTTTTCGGGCACGAAAGCACATTGGCTTTTTACCGAAGGTGGCATCACCCCAGACGAGTCCGTTGCAATCGGCACGATCGATTCCTGGCTCATCTGGAAACTCACCGATGGCGCCGCACATGTCACCGACGCAACGAATGCGTCTCGCACAATGTTGTTCGACATTCGATCGGGTGAATGGTCTGACGACCTTTGCGAGTTGCTCGACGTTCCCCGTCACGTCCTACCCGAGGTTGTTCCCTCGAGTGGGCGAGTCGCCACCACTGCTGCTTCGTGTGCACTTGGTGCCGGAATACCGATCTCGGGTATTGCCGGCGACCAGCAAGCGGCTCTGTTTGGACAAGCTTGTTTCGACGCGGGAAGCGCAAAGAACACGTACGGCACCGGAAGTTTTGTCCTGATGAATATGGGCATCGACTGCCCAGCACCAGTCGAAGGACTCCTCACCACAATCGCGTGGTCGCTTCCAACATCTTCGGGGAACCCGCAACTCACCTACGCCTACGAGGGTGCAATCTTCGTCACCGGCTCAGGCGTGCAATGGCTTCGCGATGGTCTTCACCTGTTCGAGAACTCAAGCGAGGTCACCGCACTTGCCTCCTCTGTCGAGAGCAGCGAGGGCGTCGTCGTCGTTCCCGCATTCACTGGCCTCGGAAGTCCGTGGTGGGACCCCTATGCACGCGGAACCATTCTGGGGATCACACGTGGCACAACGGCTGCGCACGTCGCGCGAGCCATGCTCGAATCAATCGCTCTGCAAACCCGTGATGTCGTCGATGCCATGACGAACGCCGGCGGACTCTCACTGCGTTCACTTCGCGCCGATGGTGG
>JALQSZ010000401.1 GCA_023264135.1 Acidimicrobiales bacterium | reverse complement strand
TCCGTTGCGAACTTGATCTGACTCGAGGTCGCGAGGCGTGGGCCGACTGGGTGCGTACGCAGGGCTACGAGATGCCCGTCGATCCTGAAGAAGGGTTGGCGACCGAATCAGAGCGGCCCGCTGAAGTTGGAATCAGCGCGTTTCTCACCAACCGATTCCTTGAATGGTTGCCCGCGCAACAGGAACCCTGGTTCGCTCATCTGAGTCATTTGCGTCCGCATCCGCCGTTTGCGGCTGCAGGAGAGTGGGCAAACGCCTACGAGCGGGCCTCTATTGATCTGCCGAACGCTGCAGGTGGATCACTTCATCCATTGCACGAGTTCCTTTTGTCGATTTCGTACTTCGCTGCGCCGGAGGACGAAGAAGGTCTTCGAGAGATGCGCGCGCAGTACTACGGGATGATCAGTGATGTTGATCAACAACTTGGTCGAGTTTGGCAAGCACTACGCAACGCTGGTCAATGGGAAAACACCATTGTGATTGTGACTTCGGATCACGGCGAGCAACTCGGTGATCACGGAATGGTGCAAAAGATGGGTTGGTTTGAGGAGAGTTTTCACATTCCGCTCATTGTCCGCGATCCGCGAGCCCCGGAGTCTGCGGGTGCTGTCGTAGAGCGATTCACCGAAGCAGTCGACGTCTTTCCAACGTTGTGTGACTTGCTCGACATCCCAGTGCCTCGTCAGTGCGACGGTCGATCGTTGCAGATCTTTCTCGACGGCGAACAGCCCCAAGAGTGGCGTGATGCTGCGTACTGGGAATTCGATTGGCGATTCTTTACCGCTGGTCGGGACGGTGCGAGTTGGCCGAACGATCGTCGAAGTGTCGGACACCAGCTCACGGTGCGCCGCAGCGAGGACGTTGCGTATGTGCAATTCGCCGACGGAGATGCTCTCGTCTACGACCTTGCGGTTGATCCAACGTGGCGAACCATGCTTGAGGATCCAAAACGAGCGTGGGAAGAAGCCCGAGCCATGTTGGCGTGGCGAGCGCAACATACCGAACGAACGCTGACAGGCACTTTTCTCCCATAAGTGCGGCACCGCGATTGGGAACGTTCTATGGTCAGCGCATGATGCGCTTCAACCATATGGAACTGACCTTCGCTCCCGGCACGTTGACGCCAGAGTTCCGCGATCAAGTTCGCGCGTTCTACGGAGACCTCTTTGGTTGGGACTGCAAGGACGTTGAAATCCTCGGTCAGAACGGATTGCTGATGATGCTCGACGAACGAGCAACTCAGTTCATTCTCTTGGCCGAAAGTCCGAAGCCAATGTCTTCGCCTGGGTACGACCACCTGGGACTACTTCACGACACCCGCGAAGAAGTCGATGCGCTTTGTGCGCGAATCGCGGCAATGCAAAAGACCGAACCTTCAATTCAATTGAAGACCTATGACGATCTGGTGAATCCGGCGAGCACGGTGCATGCGTTTTACGTGAAGCACTTGTTGCCGATTTGGTTCGACGTCCAGTGCATCGAATACGCCGCGCCTCTCGAACGCGATTGGCACTACGGCTAAAAGCAGTTTCAGTCGAGGTAGCGAATTCCGGTGAGCTCTTC
>JALQSZ010000400.1 GCA_023264135.1 Acidimicrobiales bacterium | reverse complement strand
TCCGCCAGCAATCGCAATGACATCACCACTTCGAACGCGATCGCCGGCCGTCACCGTGAGCGACTCGAGGAACGAGTAACTGGTTCGCAATCCATCGGCATGTTCGATGGTGACGTGAAGCGTGCCGCCCACCTGTCCGGCAAAGATCACGCGTCCGTCGGCTGCCGCCAAAACCTGCGAACCCGCAGTGGTTCCGTAATCGATACCCCGATTTCCTGCCATCCAGGGTTTGGGCGGTGGCCGGAAGTGGTCAACAATTTCGGCGTCGGTCGGTGGCCGATACTCAACAGAAATCGGGGCTGCCGAAGCTGGATGCCCAATAAGCACAAGCCCCATCTGCGCAAGTAACACAGCGACGACTCCGCAGCGAAGCGCTCGGCAAGCGGCCCTCCACAGCGCGCAAGAAAACGATGACCGCACATTGATCCTTCCGGTCGTGATGACTCACCGGGGAAGGAATGTGGGAAAGAAACGAACTACGCGCGCGGGTGGGTTGAATCGACCACTGTTCGCAATCGTTCTTTGCTGACGTGCGTGTAGTGCTGCGTCGTTGAGAGGTCGGAGTGACCAAGGAGTTCCTGCACTGCGCGCAGGTCGGCACCGCCATCGAGAAGATGCGTTGCGAAGGTATGACGCAATGCGTGGGGATGCGTTGGCGATGGCGCTCGCCGGTCGAGCAATCGGCGTACGTCTCTCGGGCCGAGGCGCGTACCTTTGCGATTGAGGAACACCGCATCGGAAGGCGATGCCGCAGTTGCCATGACGCGTCGACCGTGACCAAGCCATTGCTCGAGCGCTTCGACTGCCGGCGCGCTCAACGGAACAACACGTTGCTTTGAACCCTTGCCCCACACGATGACGCGACGACGAGCGAGATCGAGATCTTCGGGACGAAGTCCGCACACTTCCGACACACGCAATCCGCTTCCGTACAGAAGTTCAAGCACAGCGTCGTCTCGCGAACGGATCGCTGGCGGATCGTTTGCGGTTGTTCCCGGCGGATTGTCGAGTACCTGAATGAGTTCTTCGTCGCGAAGCACTCGTGGGAGTCGACCGGTTGAGCCCGGCGCACTTAAACCTGCAGAGGGATCGGCGTTGAGGTGGCCGCTGCGAACGAGCCAAGAAAAATAACGACGCAAAGCTGACGCTTTGCGGGCAATCGTGCGCCGAGCAAGTTTTCTTGTGGTCATCGCCGCGATGTAGCGGCGAAGTGTGGTGCGACTCACGTCGTCGGGAGTTTCGATTTCTTGACGAGCGATCCAATCGACGAATTGATCGATATCGCTTCGGTAGGCGCGCAGGGTCGCGTCGGAAACCGACGTCAGCGACGCCTGGAACTCCTCACGAAACCACGGATCAACATCGCGAGCCACAAACAAAACTGTAACGGCGCGCATTGAACATTCACTCGGATACTCGGCAAACGTGACACACACCGTCATCGCGCTCCCCCACGCCCGATGCGTTCGATCCATCCGGCTCGTTGCGTGATCCAACCATCGGCTTCAAGTTGTTCGAGTTCCAGCATGACTTCGCCAAGCCGAAGGCCCGCTTCAAGCACCACGTGCTGCACTGGAACTGA
>JALQSZ010000003.1 GCA_023264135.1 Acidimicrobiales bacterium | reverse complement strand
TTCGCGTAGATCGGCGACTCGCTCTGCGATCCATGGTTGTTCGATCGACCACTGTTGTTGCTCGAGTTCCACTCGTGTCGCGTCTTCGTGAGAGAGATCAACGGTTGCGTCGAGGGTCTGTTTGGCGCGTTGCATGGCTTCGGGAGGCCGCGAAGCGGCTCGACGGGCGTAGCGCAAGGCAAGGTCGTACAGGTCGTCTTGCGGAACACAACGCCACGCCAACCCACACGCGGCAGCTTCCTCGCCAGAAAGCCGATCGCCAAGCAGCGAGAGAGCGACGGCGCCCTGTCGTCCAACACGACGAGCGAGACCTCGGAGTTGGCCACCACCGGGATGAACGCCGAGATCCAATAGGCGGGGATCGAATGACGCATTCGGCGAGCAAATGATCACGTCGCAGGCCAACGCAAGATTGATGCCAGCACCGATGACGGGTCCGTCGACGACAGCGATAGTTGGAATGGCGAGGTCGGTAAGCGCGTTGGCGCCTCTCGCTATATCCGAAAGGCTGGCTCGGGGCTGAACGAGATCGTCGAGATCACCGCCAGAGCAAAAAACTGGGGGAGTCGCTCGAAGAATGAGCGCCCGAGCATGCTGTTGGGCTGCTTCGGTCACTGCGGCTTCGAGGTCGAGGGCAAGTTCGATTCGAAGCGCGTTGCGACGTTCGGTATCGGCCAACGTGAGAATTGCAAGTGGTCCGTCGATGAGTTCGAGGGTGACCAGTGGATGATTCGCTGGTCGCTCGATCGGCGTGAAGAAACTCACGCTGTCGGAGCGAGTTTGCCGATCTCGATGCCGACATGCTTTTCGCGTCGACCGGTATCGAAAGCGCGTTCGCTGACATCGTGTCCAACTGCTTGTGCGCGAAGCGCCGCGACCGTTGCCTCTGATTTCGGGATGTGCACGAATGGGTCGAAGTTGTACCAACGCATCGCGTTTTCGTACGTGATCTTGTTGATCTCGTTATCGGGCACGTCCTTCGCAACTTCAGCGAATTCCTCGCCGGCGAAGGGCCAGGACGAATCGGAATGCGGGTAATCGCATTCCCACGCAATGTTGTCGATGCCGACGTCGTGGCGAAGCTTCACGCCGATTGGATCGGCAATGAAACAGGTGAGGAAATGCTCGCGGAAGACTTCGCTCGGAGTCTTCTTTCCGAAATCCTGACCGGTCCAGAGATGATGCATTTCATAGGTGCGGTCGAGACGGTCGAGGAAGTACGGAATCCAGCCGATGCCGCCTTCGGAGAGCGCGATCTTGATGGTGGGGTACTTCTTCAAGACTCGCGACCAGATGAGGTCGGCAGCGACGGCACAAATATTCATCGGCTGCAGCGTCATCATGACGTCGATCGGCGCATCGGGTGAAGTGATTGCGAGCTTGCCTGATGAACCGAGGTGAATGGAAAGCACAGTGTCGGTATCGCAAAGTGCCTGCCAGAATGGATCCCAGTACTCGTCGTGCAGGCTCGGGTAACCGAGCGTGAATGGATTCTCGGTGAAGGTCACCGAATGAACACCCTTGGCGGAAAGTCGTCGAACCTCGTCGGCGGCGAGTTGTGCGTCCCAAAGAATGGGGAGACCCATTGGGATGAATCGGCCAGGAGCAGCTGCGCACCATTCGTCGACATGCCAATCGTTGTAGGCACGAACAACGTCGAGTGCGAGGTCTTTATCGTCACATGCTGCGAAGAGGCGTCCGCTGAATCCGGGGAACGATGGAAAGTTCATTGACGACAAAAGGCCGCCACCGTTCATGTCCTTCACGCGTTCCTGGACGTCCCAGCAACCAGGACGAATCTCTTCGAACGAGGTCGGTTCGATGCCGTATTCCTCTTTCGGGCGACCAGCGACAGCGTTGAGGCCGATATTGGGAATGACCGAACCCTCGAACATCCAGACGTCGTCGCCTTTGTCATTGCGTTCGATCTTTGGGAAGCGACCTTTCCACTTTGCTGGAGTGTGGTTATCGAACATTGACGGAGGTTCGACCAAGTGATCGTCGACGCTCACCAGAATCAGGTCATCGCTGTTCATTGCTTCCCCCAAGTGAGTGGATGTTGGTTGTCGTCAGGTGACGTGGTGGCTGTCGAAGAGGCTCATGGAGTTTCGTCGACACCCGTTTCAGTTCTCTGAACTATAGTTCAATCATTCGAACGAGGCGACTAGTACTCGTCATGAACGCAAACAGTTGAGGGGAATGTCGTGGCAAAAAAGAAGGACGAATCCAAGAAGGCTGATTCGACGAAGTCGGCTCGCACCAACCTTCACGGCGGCATCGTCGATGAAGCCGATGTGGCAGTCGGCGAGCTTGAGTATGCAAAGCGCATGTTCTCGGCTCCCTTCGATCATGGGATCGCCCAGCCTGACCGCGCGGTGTCGACGGTCAAGCACGGTACGCGAGCGCACCTCGAAGGCGGTGTGTCAGATTCGAACCAGCAGTTCTGGTGGCAGGGTGGCGGCCCCGCGACCGACGTGGCCGTGCAGAACATCACGATCTACCCGCCGACCCGTGGCCAAAAGACGCAGGGTGACCCCTTCGAGCCGGTGAAGATCGGCATCCTCATCGATATGGATCTCAATCAGCTCCTCGCTGACTGGATCGACCCCACGATTCTGGCCATCGAAGATGCCCTCAACGAAGGCGTTTGGCGTCGTAGCCCGATTCAACTCGTGATCGCCGATGCGCGTGGTCTTCCTCGCGAGAACTATCGCAAGCTCATCAAGGGCTATGAGTGGCTTGTCGAAGAGGGTTGCGTCGTTGTGCTTGGTCCGATGATTTCGGACAACAGCCTTCTGCTGCAGGACACTGCGAATCGCCTGGGCGTTCCGTGTATCGGTTGGACCGGTGCACATAAGTTCGCGAGCGAGTACTGCTTCACCGTTGCCAACGGCGACGTTGCGACCGAAGGTGTGATGTGTGCGCAATGGCTCCACGCCCAAGGCCACGACAAGGTTGGTCTCTTTTGGGAGGCGGGTTCATCGGGTCGTGACTACGCCGACTATTTCCGTGATGCAGCGCTTGGTCTCGGTATGACGATCATCCGCGAGGTCAAGCTCGAACCGAATCCTGTCGGCCTCAAGGACGATCTCGAAAGCATGCGTGCCCTTGGAGCCGAAGGTCTGTACTACGGCGGGTACGGCTACGCGACCTTCCATTTCGCTGATGCACTGAAGGAACTCAATTGGGATCCGCCCCGAGTCATGGGAACGGCGTTCATGTTCTATTCGAACTCGAATGCGTGGGCCGAAGGCCTTGAAGGATGGCACGGGGTCGATCAGCTCGGTGAAGACGGAGCAAACCCGAATTACAACGCGATGATCGATCGTTTCGAAAAGCGATTCGGCCGCAAGACCGGCAACGTTGTTGTCGCTTTGGCATACGACACCGCACGCGCAGCGATTCACGGCATCGCGAATGCAGCAATCCCGACGCCGAAGGATGTCAAAGAAGGTCTCGAGCGCATTCGCTGGATGCCGGCAACAAATGGCGGTCCAGGTTGCTACGTGCAGTTCGGTCCATGGGACCGCAAGGGGTACAAAGGTGACTTCCTTACGATTCGCGAACTCCGTGGAGGAGAATTGCGATTCGACGGTTACCACCGACCGCAATGGCCTTCGAACACAAAGACTGACTGATGACTGCAACGCGAGCAACGAATCCGAAAGAAGAACGACGACTACTTCACCAAGAGTTGAGTCGTACACAGCTCCTTGACGCTGCCGAAGAGATCTTTGGGCAAAAGGGATTCCACGAAACAACCTTGAAAGAGATTGCCGACCGAGCTGACTTTTCGGTGGGTTCGGTGTATTCGTTCTTCGAAAATAAGGATGATCTCTACGTCAATGTTTGGTTGCGTCGCGGTGCTGAGTTCATTCCGGGTTTCGAAGACGCATTGACGTTCGCAACTGACGGTCTCGATGCGATTGCGCGGATTGTCGACTTCGAAGTGTCGTTCCTTCGGTCGCGTCCGTCGTTCTCGAACCTCTATCTCCGTTCGACTGCGTCGCTCGTACCCACGTCGAACGAAGCCGCATCGGAGAAAGTGCTTGAGAACGCGGAAATCGTTCTCAAGATGCAGGCCGATGTCATTCGACGGGGTCAAGCGAACGGTGAACTCCGACTTGGTGATCCCGATGCATTGTCGCGGCTGCTTTCTGCGATGGTGCAGTCGTTTCAGGCCGTCGATCCGGAGTCTGGAGCCGACCACACGTTTTCGCTTTCACTCGGTGAATTTCAACAAATCGTCCGCTCGGCATTTTCGCCGGCGTAGGTTCATTTTCGTTTTTCGTACGTCTCTCTGGGGGAGTCATGGAAGCAGCAATCGCTGGCAAGAGCATCGTGATCGTTGGAGCATCGGCTGGCATCGGTCGAGAATCAGCAATCGCATTCGCGCGAGCGGGCGCAAAGGTGATGGCTATCGGTCGTCGAGAGGACAAACTTCGCGAACTCGCAGCCGAAGTCGACCTTGAATGGTGTGCCGCCGACATCACCGTCGACGGCGAACCACAACGACTTATCGCTGAGGCCGTGAGTGCATTTGGCGGAATCGACATTTTGCTCAATGTCGCCGCAGCATCGCCGATGGTGGCGATTGCCGATGTTTCGCCCGAGGCATTCCTCGGAGTTTTCGCGAGCAATGTCGTGGCGCCTTCTGAAGTCTGCAAAGCCGCGCTCCCACATCTCAACGAGAACGCGTTTATCGGATTTGTGTCATCAGAGACTGTTGGTCGACCGCGCCACGGCCTTGTTCCCTATGGCGCATCGAAGGCTGCGCTTGAGGAAATGGTGATCGGCTGGCGTGTCGAACATCCGAACCTTCGTTTTTCCACGATTCGAGTTGGTGCGACGATCGGAACTGACTTCGGTCGCGATTTTGGCGCCGAGGAAATCGGTCGTTTCCTCGAGGAATGGATCCGAGGTGGCCATCTCGCAGCCGAAATGATGACTCCAGTCGAAGTTGGAGTCGACATGGCGGAACTCGTCGCCGTTGCGTATTTGCACCCAACGGTTGGACTCACCGACTTTGCACTTCGTCCTCCTGGCCCTCTGGCCACGATGGGCTAACCGTCACGATCGATTGAAGGCCCAAAATGACAACGTTTGATCCAACACGCAGAGCGGTTTTCGTCACTGGTGGTGCCTCGGGACTCGGGGAAGCCACTGCGCTGTACTTCGTGAATCAAGGACACCCAGTGGTGGTCCTCGATCGCGATGCAGCGAAGTGCGATTCGATCGCCGCTCGACTCGGCGATCGTGGGGCCGTGATCTGCGGAAGTGTGCTCGACGATGCCGATGTGCAGCGCGCGATCGATGCCGCTCGTACATTCGGCGAGCTTCGTTGGGTGATTGCCTGCGCTGGCGGGGGTGAAGTGGGTGGACGCATCGTCGGAAAGGGCGGCGTTCCCCACGACATGGGCATCTTCCAGCGCACACTTGATCTCAATGTGACCGGTTCGTTCAATACGTTGCGACTGGCGGCGTCGGCGATGTCTGAAAACAATCCCGACGAAGACGGAGAACGTGGCGCTGCGGTGCTCATCACGTCGGGTGCAGGTTTTGAAGGACAGATTGGTCAAATTGCGTATGGCTCGGCGAAATCTGCGCTAATCGGAATGACACTCATTGCCGCTCGCGACCTTTCATCGGTCGGCATTCGCGTCAACGCGATTGCACCGGGCGTGATGAATACCAGTGCATGGGAGCAAGGTCCGCCCGAGTTGAAGACCGCGCTTGAAGCAACGGTTCCATTTCCAAAACGACTCGGTGAACCCGAAGAGTTCGCCCGGTTAGCTGAACACCTTCTGAGCAATCGCTACATGAACGGTCACGTTGCTCGTCTTGATGGCGCGCTTCGATTCGCGCCGAAGTAACGAAATACTTTTCGTAGTTAGCGAACGGCGTACAGGCCGGCGACAACATCGGCGGCCTCGTCGATTGAACCGAACTGCGTCTCGAGGACCCACGCACGTTTCAAGAACAGGTGTGCGTCGACCTCCCACGTGAAGCCCATACCTCCGTGTACCTGAACGCAGGTCTTGGCGTTCTCGGTTGCGGCTCGCGCTGCAGTGAGTCGAGCGCCTGCGACGGCACGAGGGATCGAACCAACCTCGGGTTCATCGATCGTGACGCCGGCGGCCCACACCGAAGAGCGTGCGACCTCAGTGCGGATCCACGAATCGGCGAGGAGATGTTTGAGTCCTTGGAACGAACCAATCGGTCGACCAAATTGCTCTCGCTCTTTCGCGTAGTCAACGGCGAGTGATGTGCTTCCCGAGGAATTACCCGAAAGTTGTGCCGAGGCGAGAAGTGATCCGCGCTGGCGCCACGCAGTCGCGAGTTCGGGTCCGCCGACGGATTCGCCCGCGGGAAGTGAAGCAAGCACGGTGACCGGTGTCGTCGGATCAGTGGGATGAAGAACATCGGAACCGTTGAGCTCGGAACACGGGACCAAGTTCACGCCATCGTTTGAAACGACGAGAAGTACATCGGCCGATCGGAAGTGTTCAACGATCAAGGGACCGTCGGGTGGGAGGTCGATCAAGCAGGGGACAACGGAACCGTCGATTACTCCATCGACAACGCCTGCAGCGAGTGTCGCGGCGACTAATGGTCCGGGAACGAGAGCAGCACCAAGTGCTTCGTGAACCAAAACAGCGTCGATGAAGTTGAGGCCAACGCCACCGGATTCTTCAGGAACGGCGATTCCGAACGTGCCGAGTGCGGCAAGTTCGGACCATCGCGATCGATCGAACCCGCCTTGCTCGCCATAGGAGCGAACGATCTCAATCGGGAATCGGTCCGCGGCGAATCCCGTGATCATCTCGACAAGGGAGTTTTGATCGTCGGTGGGTTGAAGATCCATGCTCAACGCTCCCGGGGAAGTCCGAGCACGCGCTCGGCGATGATGTTTTGCTGAATCTGGGTGGTGCCTCCACCCAGAGAGATTGCGAATGCGTGCAACTTCGCGTGCACGAGTTCTCCGGTGGGTTCCCCATCGAGATCGTCGAGAGACAGCGACGATCGGTCGAGGACGCGGAGCGCAAGATCGCCCAAGCGATGTTGCGTTGTTGCGAATGCGACTTTGAAGCCAGAGCCTGAGCCCATGACCATGCCGCCGCGAGCACCTTGGGACACGTTTCGTTTTGTGAATGCCCAAAGCGCGTCGAGGTCGGCTCCGATGATTCCGATCTCGCGCCGAATTGAGTCGTCGTCGAAAACCGCCTTGCCGTTTCGGTGAGTCGTCTTCGCTAACTCAATCAGTTCCTGGAACACGTTTGTTGTGTCGAGGAGCTCACCAACGAATCCCGTTCCGCGCTCAAAGCTGAGAGTCACATTCGCAACTCGCCAACCGTCGTTTTCTTCTCCGACAAGGTTGGACACAGGAACGCGAACTTCATCGAGAAACAATTCGGCGAATTCGGTGGATCCATGCACCGTGACGAGGGGTCGAACATCGATGCCGGGAAGATCCATGGGCATGATGAGCCAAGAAATGCCCTTGTGTTTGAGTTCATTCGGGTCAGTGCGAACAAGCATTTCGCAGTAGTCGGCTGCCATCGCATGTGAAGTCCAAATTTTTTGGCCGGTCACCACGTAATCATCGCCATCGCGAAACGCGCGAGTGCGAAGCGACGCGAGATCGCTTCCTGAGCCAGGTTCAGAAAAGCCCTGACACCAGACGTGTTCGCCAGTCAGAATCCCGCGGAGGTGATGCGACTTCTGTGCGTCGGTTCCTTCGGCGATGATCGTCGGACCGGCGTGCATTTGTCCGACGAAGCCGACTCCAACGTCGGGAGCTTTCGCCGCAGCCGATTCTTCAAGAAAGATGAGATGTTCCGTTGGAGTTGCGCCTCGGCCTCCGTGTTCTGCGGGCCAATTAATTCCGGCGTAGCCAGCATCGAAGAGCAGTCGTTGCCAGTGAGCGTCGTACGCACGACGACCAGGCCAGTCGTCGTCGCTCGGTCGAGTGGGGAGAGACGCAACTGCGCCACGGAGCCACTCGCGAACTTCGGTTCGGAATGCGGCATCGCTTTCGGAATCTCTGAGGTGCATTACAAGCCTCGTTGCGTCGGCGTCGAAGAGTGAGCGTTCATTGTGGTTCGTTCCATTCGATGGTGCGATCAGAACGCTCGGGTTGGCGACCGATCTTCATCGGAGAAAGGGGAGCGTCGCACATTAAGAATCGTTCATAACCTTCCGCAGCCCAGAGAACTTCTCGCCATGCTTTGAGGCCGGAATCGGTGTCGCGAGCCTTCTCAACCTCGGACCACTGCTGCCATGAAGGGATGGCCCAGATCACGATGCACTCGTCGTCTCTGCGCATTGAGGTTTTGAGGGCGCCGACGAGTTGCCATCCGAATTTGTGGTGGGCCTCAACAGCGAGGTCGCGAACCTGAGAAAGGAACGTGTCTGCGCCGCCAGGACGGACGCGGATTGTGTCGTGGGCATAGGCGATACCAGCAACGCCGTCAGCACAGAGTTCATCGATCGTGCGAGTCCAGGGGGCAGGAATGAGGACACGGTCGTAACCACCTGAGCGGAAGTTCGCGGCTTCGTTCCACCACGCTTCAAGTTTCTCGTCTTGAAGTGACGGGCGGCCGAGTTCGTGGCCGAGCGCAGCGGCAAGACCGTCGAGACCGTCTTCCTCCCACATATTCACGACCCGCGGCCAATGATCGGTGGTGCCCACGACGCCCCAGACGCCGTAGCAAAGTTGTCCACGGTCATCTCGAGCCATCGGGCACCAGTTGGCCGTCATGTGGTGCATGTAGTTGGCCCGGTTGGAACCAATGATGTTGATGAATTCGTGTGTATAGACCTTGGTGTTCACCATGACTCCCGTGTGTGTCGCTCGACAATCAGTCAGGGAGCGAGTGTTCGCCGCCAGCCCGCTGGGGCTGGCGCTACCTGATGAAGGTGATCCAGGGAGTGTTCCTTGAATCCTGATTCAGTTTGCTGAGCGGGCACTAGAGTAGCGGCATGACTGAGGGCTACGCGTCACGACCAGGGCTGGAGTGTGCGCTGGAGAACGGTGTTTTGCGACTCACCTTTGATCGGGTCGAAAAGCGGAATGCACTCACTGACGACATCGTGGCCGGTCTCATCGATGCGGTTGTGCAGGCCGGAATGGACGAATCGGTGCGGGTCATCGTGCTGTCGGGCGCCGGGGCCCATTTCTGTTCTGGCTTCGACATCGTTGCTCGCAATGCGCCCGGCGGTGGACGTCCACGGGTCGGCAGCATCCAGCGCCGTCTTCCCAGTCAGGCAAATCGTCTGATTTCGCTGCTTCGACGAACACAGGTTCCTGTCGTGTGTGTCGTGCAGGGTTGGGCGGCCGGTATTGGTCTTTCTCTCTCGCTCGCTGCCGACTTCACTGTGGCGAGCCACGATGCAAAGTTCTGGGCTCCGTTCCTTGGTCGTGGATTCACTCCCGACAGTGGAGTTACTTGGCTGCTTCCCCGTCGTATCGGCGAGGTTCGTGCTCGAGACATGGTCCTGCTTGGCCGCGTTGTCTCCGGAGTAGAAGCAGCTTCGTGGTCAATGATTCACGAGTCTGTTGCAACAGAACAGCTTCACGAGTCGTCCGAGGCATTGATCTCCACGTTGGCTTCTGCCCCAACCGTTGCGCTCGGCCTCACGAAAGCACTTCTTGATTCGTCATCAACAGCCTCGCTGGAGTCACAACTTCAGGACGAAGCATTTTCGCTTGAGCTTTCGTCTCGTAGCGAAGATTTCAAAGAGGGACTCGCTGCATTTAGCGAGAAACGCGATCCGAACTACAAGGGCCGTTGACATGTCTGGTCACGCTGGAACGACCACTATCAATCTCGATGAACTGGCAATGACTCCCGGTTGCAACGCCGACGAAGCAGTCGCTGCCGTACGAGTTTGGATTCGCGAAAACGTTCCCACCGAGTGGCAGGAAGCATCGGCTCGAGGCGGTTCGGCAGAGATTCGCAAAATTCGAAAGTTTTCTGACTACGAGGCGTGGTATCCAACATTTGCTCGCTCCGGCCTTGCCGTTGCGACGTGGCCTGTCGCCTATGGCGGGCTCGATCTCGCACCTGCAGTTGCTCGAGCAGTTGAAGCGGAGCTTTCACCGTTCAACTTGGGCCGACTCAATCCTTTGGGGTTGAACCTTGCGGCACCAGCGTTATTCGCGCACGGCACCGAAGAGCAACGTTTGCGCTTTCTTCCACCGATGGTGCGGAACGAGGAAGTGTGGTGCCAGTTGTTCAGTGAGCCGGGAGCCGGTTCCGATCTCGCGTCGTTGGCGACTCGCGCCGAACGCGATGGCGATGACTGGCTGCTGACAGGGCAGAAAGTGTGGAGCACGTGGGCACACCTTTCCGACTTTGGCGTGCTACTTGCCCGTACCGATCCTGAACTTCCGAAGCGTCAGGGCATCACCTATTTCCTCGTGGATCTTCACCAGCCTGGTGTCGAGGTTCGAGCCCTTCGCCACATCACCGGCGAAATTGATTTCAACGAGACGTTCCTCGATGCCGTTCGTGTTCCCGATTTCAATCGCGTCGGCGCGATTGGTGAGGGTTGGAAGGTCGCAAACGCAACGCTTTCCGGTGAACGCCAAATGGTGTCGGGTTCAGGGTCCGGCGGCGTCGATCGCATTGGTGGTTCGGGTGCCGAGTCGCTCATTGCCCTTGCGAAGGCCAACGATGTTGCCGGTCGTGAAAACGGTTGGTCTGATCCAGTCGTTCGTCAATCAATCATGAAGGTGCTCAGCGAGGAACGCATTCGCGGTTGGACAAACCAACGAGTTCGTGCGGGTCTGAAGGCCGGAAGATCACCTGGTCCGGAGAGTTCGATCGGCAAAGTGCATCAAGGTTCGTTGAACCAGCGAATCCAGTTGCTCGCCACCGATCTACTCGGCACTGGTGCACTGGCATGGGAACCGACCGATGTTGCAATCGACGATGTCGCCGAACGCTATGCCGCAGCGCTGCCGCGCGAAGTCAAGGGGATGCTGCGCAGTCGGGCCAACACGATCGAAGGTGGCACTACCGAAGTGAATAAGAACATCGTCGGAGAACGTGTTCTTGGACTTCCCCGCGAGGCCGATCCGTGGAGCGGCGCTCCGTGGCGCGACGTGCCCCGGAGTTAGGAACATGTATTCCACACTCGTCGTCGAGCGAGAAGGCCACATCGGGTGGCTGATTTTTGATCGGCCCGACGCGGGCAACGCGATGGACGCGACCATGCTCAACGAGCTCGAAGCGGCGTGGAATGAGCTTGAGGCCGACCCTCAGGTGCGAGTCATCATCAACACAGGCAATGGTCGACTCTTCCAGACCGGACTCGATGTTGTGCAACTCGCGAAGGATCGTGATGCACTGCGCGAACAATCTCGGCGCACACGCGACGCCGAACTCCGACTGACTGCTTGGCACAACTCCGTCACCAAACCGGTGATCTGTGCGGTCAATGGGCTGTGTGCTGGTGGCGGACTTCACTTCGTTGCCGATGCCGACATCGTGATCGCATCATCAAACGCGGCATTCCTTGATCCGCATGTCTCCATTGGTCAGGTCACTGCCTACGAGGCGATCGGACTCGCGCGGAAGATGCCGTTTGAATCGGTCATGCGTATGGCGCTGCTTGGGCGTCATGAGCGCATGTCGGCGCAGCGTGCGTATGAGTTGGGGATGATTAGTGAGGTGGTTGATCCGCCTGAGCGTTTGCGTGAGGTTGCCCAGGAGTTGGCCGAGAAGATTGCGCGTAACTCTCCTGCTGCGATGGCAGCGAGTAAGCGTGCGTTATGGCGTGCGCTTGAGCTTGGTCTGACCGACGCGTGTCGTGCGGGTTCTCTTGATCTTGTTTCGATGTGGGGTCATCCCGATCAAGAAGAGGGTCCGCGTGCGTTTGCCGAAAAGCGCGACGCCAACTGGGTTCTACCCGGTGAATAGTTCTCAACGTTTTCCTTACGAAAGGCAGTCACATGACTGACGCACTCATTGTTTCCGCAGCACGTACACCAATCGGACGGGCAAGAAAAGGTTCGCTGGTCGATGTTGATGCATTTGCACTCGCGAAGGTCGCCGTCGGAGCGACGATTGATCGTTCGGGTGTTGATCCCAAACTGATCGACGACATTGTTGTTGCTGAGTCGCTGCAAGGCGGGGGAGTGATCGCTCGCTACACCGCAGTAGAGCTCGGTCTCGACACTGTTCCTGGCTTGGCCGACAACCGTCATTGCGCGGCGGGGTTGTCCGCGATCCAGATCGCGGCGTCTTCCGTGCTCGCCGGAATGGATCAGCTCGTCGTTGCCGGAGGTACCGAAAGTCTCTCGACATCGCCGACCTCAATGAAGCGTCTCGCTCCGGGCGCTGATCCGACGCCGTGGATGTCGGAGAGCCATCGCCCCACTCCCGAGGCACCAGCGTTCGACATGTCGATCACTGTGGGGGAGAACTGTGCTGTTGAAAATGGGCTCACTCGACGCGACGTCGATGAGTGGGCGGCCTATTCGCACGGACAGGCCATCGCCTCGATCGATAACGGTTGGTTCGTCGATCAGATCGTTCCGGTTGGCGATTTTGCGGTCGATGAGCATCCCCGACGCGGGATCACAGCGGACTCTCTTGCTGAACTTGCGCCGCTGCATCCCGAAATCGAGGGCTTCACTGTGACCGCAGGAAACGCTGCGGGTCTGAATGATGCTGCGGCAGCAGTCATGGTTGCTTCATCGGAACTCGCCGCCTCTGAGGGGTTGACTCCGCTCGCTCGCATCGTCTCCTGGGCATCGGTCGGCGTGGAACCAGCTCGAACGGGAATGGGACCGGTGTACGCGATCCCGAAAGCGCTCTCGCGTGCAGGACTTACCGTTGCCGATATTGATCTTTGGGAGATCAACGAAGCCTTCTGTTCGGTTCCTGTCGCTGCGTATCGCAATCTTGGGATCGACCCGACGATTCTCAATGTCAATGGCTCAGGTTGCTCGCTTGGTCACCCCATCGCCGCGACTGGCGCCCGCATGGTTGTGACCATGGTTCATGAGCTTCGCCGCCGCGGACTTACCAAAGGTGTCGTTTCCATGTGCGCCGGTGGCGGTATGGGTTCGGCACTTGTTCTTGAGATTGTTTGAGTTCGCCAGTGGGACTTGCCGACCTACTTCTTGAACATCCATTTCCTGATGATCAGGAGGTGTTGTTCACCGTTCACGAATCAATGACGGTGGCTCAGGCACGCCAACGCGTCGCTGAAATCGCTGCGGAATTAGATGTTGCGTCGGGTCAAGCGGTTGCAGTGCAACTTCCCAATGGTCCTGAGTTGATGTGCACGATGGTCGCCATCTGGACTCTCGGTGCCGTGCATGTCCCACTGAATGAGCGGCTTCCAGAGCCTGAAATCGAATCGATTTTGAATGAAACCGGCGCGGTGGCGCTGGTCGACTCGTCGGGGGTTCGAAAACTTTCGGGTTCCACCACCTACCCCGAAGACGTTGCGTTCATCGTGTGGACATCGGGAACGACCGGAAAGCCAAAGCCGATTTTGCATACGCATACGGCGTATCTCGAGTTGCTCGATCGCGTGCTCGCTCCGCTTCGAGGACGAGGAGAACGCTCCGGGCCACCAACACCGAACCTCATTCCGGTTTCGATGGCATTGAATGCGGGCCTCTACAACAGTCTGTTCGGTCTACGCGCTGGTGCGGCAGTGGTGATGATGGATCGATTCACTCCCGAAGATTTTGCGTCTCTTGTCGATCGTTTTCAGATTCGTTCGACTGTGCTCCCGCCGGCCGCAATGGTGATGCTCGCGGATTCCGATCTCGAATCACTCGCTCCGTTGAAATACGTGCGTTCAATCACTGCACCACTTTCGCCACTCAATGCACGGAGATTTACCGATCGGTTCGGTTGTTTCGTGCTCAATAGTTACGGTCAAGCAGAAATGGGTGAGGTCATCGGTTGGACAGCTGCCGATGCAAAAGAGCATCCGGAGAAGATCGGTGCTGCTGGGCGTCCGCTGCCTGGCGTGCAGATACGAATCGATGACGAAGGACACCTTCTCGTTCGTCCGCCGAACGCCGCGGTTGGCATCGACGAGCGCCGCGACACTGACGGATTCATCGACACGGGCGATATCGCGTCGATCGATGACGACGGATTTGTCTGGATCGACGGACGTGTAAGCGATCTCATTAACAGGGGTGGAAACAAGGTGTTCCCCGATTCGGTGGAAGAGGTGTTGCGCCTTCATCCATCGGTCAACGATGTCTCTGTTGTTGGCGTTCCCGACGAACGCCTTGGCGAAGTCCCAGTGGCCTACATCGTCGGTTCACGCTGCGATGACGAAGAATTGATCGAGCATTGCCGCAGCTATCTCGTGCCGTACAAGGTTCCGATTGCGTATCGCTGGATCGACGCACTCCCACGAAGCGAAGTCGGCAAAGTGCTGCGACGCGATCTCGTCGGGCAGTGGACGGCTGAGGGAAACGGGAACTAACTCCGCTCGAAGGTTTACGCGTTCTCCGCTGCGAATCGAGCTGCGAGTGCGTCGAGGAGTTCCTGACAATTACCGGCATTGCCGGGAGGGACGGGGAGACGGACCTCGCCAAATTCTCGTGACGGAAGAAGAATCGTTGCGTGTCCGGGCGTTGTTCGTTCTCCGCGTTGGTTCTCGCCCCAGATTTCAAGATCAACAGCAGGGCGATTTCCATCGGCGAGGTACTTGTTGGCGACCACGCCACGAACCCAGTGGGTATCGCCGACGTAGTTGAACTTCCGGAACTGGCAGTCGAGTTTCCAGAGCCAGGCATCGTCACCCATCCAGTCGGTGCACAGATGAATGAGCCAGGTTTCGCGCATGCGTCCGTAGTCGTAACAAGCGGGGTTGCCAGCGCGACGAGCCCATTCGGGATCCCAGTGAACGCGCTGTTGAACGTCGGGGATGTTCAGATCGTCTCGCTTAAAGAACTTCGGCATGCGTTTGCGCTGATCATCGCCCATACGAAGTGCAGCGACGCCGTAGAGGCCCATTCCCATTCCGGTATGCCACACCACCATGTCGGTAACG
The DNA here is from genome assembly GCA_023264135.1 of Acidimicrobiales bacterium. Lineage (GTDB taxonomy): Bacteria > Actinomycetota > Acidimicrobiia > Acidimicrobiales > Acidimicrobilacustridaceae > Acidimicrobilacustris. The sequence continues at coordinate 8,312 of JALQSZ010000003.1, read as the reverse complement.
CGCAGTGGACCCTTGACGAGCGGTCCGACCTCGTCGCCAATTTCGACATCCTCCCAATAGCGCGGTGTTGCGCCACGGCGACGACCGCGCTCTTCGCCAATCTGCTCACTAATCGAATCGATTTCTTCATCGGTGTAGGGAGCAATCTCAATCGAATCGTTTGCCTTGCGCTCAATCGCCTTTTCGCGTTCGGCGCGAATCATGAGTCGGTATTGGCCGGAAAGAACCGGTCCGCCGGCAACGGCAAAAACTTCACCGAACCACTCGTGCACAGCGCGTCCGGCGAATTCGCCCACTTTGTCGTGAACGCCAATGAGTGCATTTCGACGTACGACCCGAGACCCAGGTCGGAGCGGATTCCACCATTCTCGAAACGAACCGGAATAAAAGGCGTGAACACCACCGAGGGGGTCACCTTTCATAAGGTCGCGTTGGTCGTCGGGGATCCGAGTGACTTCGTCCTCACCGATCAACGTGTCGCCGCCTACTAAGTGGGGAGACGCAATAGGGCCATTCCATCGGGTCGAGGCGCCATAGTTAGGGTCGCACCACAACGGATTGTCGTCGCCATAGGCCAGTGCCACATGGCGAAATGCATCTTCGTTGGGGCTCAAATAATGCGGGGGCGCGCTGTGTGGACGAGCGATTCCGATTCGCTCGCGCATTTTTGCAACGCCTTCGTCTGTGATGCGATCAGCCATTCGTTGATCGTATCGCTCTCGAAATGGCTATTCAGTCGATTGAAGTAGCATTCGAATCTTGTACGGCCGGAGATCGGGGGATGCGGTATGAGCACATCAGAGGAACGTGAAGCGCGGGCAGAGGCGTTCAATCAAGGGTGGTCGAAGGCCATGTCGTTTCCTGCTCCGGATTCCACACTCTTCCCCGAAGGCAGCTTCGGTGACTTCGCAGGTCTGGTGGGCTTCGAACACCTCTGGAATCGCGGAACGTTGACGACTCGTGAGCGTCGCATGATCATCCTGACCGTGTTGGCCTGTTTCGGACGCGACGACATCACGCAAATGCATATGGGTTCCGCCATCGACCTCGGTGATCTCAACGCCGAAGATCTCAACGAAATGGCGGTGACGATCGGCGCGTATGCAGGTCTGCCTCGCGGTGTTGCGTTTAACGGACTCGCGCAGCGTCTCATCGCCGATCGACAAGGCGACACCGATGAGTAATTCCATTCCGACGGTCGGAGTGATCGGCCTCGGGATGATGGGATCGGGCATCGCGAAGTCGCTGATTGCCGCGAACTTCGATTGCGTCGTTACCGATCTCCGTTCCGAGATCGCGGATACCGAACCTGCCTTTGGCGAACGTTGGCGATTCACTCCGGAAGAGATTGCGCAAAGCGCCGACATTGTCTTTGTGGTGGTTGTCGATGCGACACAAGCCGAAGTGGTGATGTTCGGTCCTAACGGAATCGCTCAGGGAGATCATGAAGGACTCGTGGTCTGCTTGTGCTCAACCGTTGAGATCGCAGACGTGGAACACCTTGCGTCGATGGCGACACCGTTTCGATTCGAACTCCTCGATGTTGGTATCGCTGGTGGCCCCGACGCTGCGGCGTCTGGTTCCTTGCTCACCACCATTGGAGGTTCTCCGTCGGCCTTCGATCAGGCCAGTGCGGCTCTTGAGGCAATCTCTGTTCGTGCGATGTACGGCGGTGCGCTGGGCGCTGGTATGAGTCTCAAACTGCTGAAGAACGCGCTGAGCTTTTCGGTGATGAGCGCGGTGCACGAGGTGTTGCTGCTCGGTGAACAACTCGGCATCTCTTCCGAAGTTCTCGCGGCGGTAGCGAAGGACACCAACTTGGTCGACCATTTCTTCTGGTTCCCGATGGCGCGTCCAAGCGCATTGCCTCTCGATGGGTCAGATGAAAAGGCGGTCGCTTCGGCAACCCACTTTGCCGGGATTGCCCGCAAGGATGTGTCGGCCGCGATTGATTTAGCAGATCGAGTGGGCGTTGATCATCGCGTGCTTGATCTCACGAGAGACCGTGCCGATGAGTATTTTTTGCTTCCTGCGACTGCGAAAGACTGATCAATCGTTATGACTTCTTGGAACTTTGCCGATGTCTGGGAGACCATCGCCTCGGAACAGCCCGAGGCTCCAGCGCTGATTCGCGGCGCAGATGTTCGAACCTGGTCTGAGTTCGACCGTCGATCATCCGCGCTCGCGGCACGCCTCCTGTCGGCAGGCCTCACCCGACAGTCGCGAGTTGCTCAGTACCTCATGAACTCGATGGAGTACGTCGAATCGCTGTTCGCCACGTTCAAAGCGGCAATGGCTCCGGTGAATACGAACTACCGCTACGTCGCTGATGAGCTCGCTTATCTCTGGATCGATGCTGGTGTTGAGGCAGTGATGTTTCATGGATCGTTCTCTGACTCCGCAGCACAGGTTCGGTCTCGAGTTCCGAATGTGAAGTTGTGGTTGTGGGTCGATGACGGAGTCGGCTCCTGCCCAGAGTGGGCCGAGCCCTATGAGGATGTCGCTACGTCAGGTGCTGAACTTCCATCGGATGCACCCGCGCGAAGTGGCGACGACCTCTTCCTTCTCTATACGGGTGGCACCACCGGTCAGCCAAAGGGCGTGATGTGGCGTCAAGACGATTTGTTCTGTGTTCTCAATCGCAGCGCCACCATTAAGTATTCCGAGGACGGAACGCTCGACGCGATCAGAGACGGGCTCGCCGCCGCAGGGGATGCGCGCGCCCGTGTTATCCCCGCCGCTCCGCTTATGCATGGAACCGCGGCGTTCTCCGCATTCGCGGTTCTCGACTCTGGTGGTGCAGTTGTCCTTTGCGAGAACACAAAGTTTGATCCGCAGGAACTTCTCGACACTGTTGAAGCGAATCGCGTCACCGACCTTTCGATCGTCGGCGACGCGTTTGCCAAGCCACTACTCGATGCGCTCGACGCGAGTCCCCAACGTTGGGACATTTCGTCGCTCAAAGTGATTCTGTCTTCCGGTGTGATGTGGTCTGCACCGGTGAAGGATGGACTCATTGGTCACGCGCCAAATCTGTTGTGCGTTGACACACTCGGTTCCTCCGAAGCTGTTGGTCTGGCTCGATCGATTTCCTCGTCGCGCGGAACGGCCAAAACCGCAGGGTTCAAATTGGGTCCCGACGCGCAGGTGATTCGGGAGGATGGAACCCCGGTGACCCCAGGATCAGGAGAAACAGGTCTCGTCGCGATTGCCGGTCGTGCACCCATCGGTTATTTCAATGATCCGGAAAAATCTGCCAAGACGTTCCGCGAAATCGGTGGCCGTCGTTGGACGACGCCCGGAGATTTTGCGACGGTCGATGAAGACGGAACTGTCACGCTTCTTGGCCGGGGATCAGGATGCATCAACACTGGCGGCGAAAAGGTGTTCCCCGAAGAAGTCGAGGAATCCATCAAGTTGCATCCGAACGTTCACGATGCGGTGGTCGTCGGTGCCCCTCACGAGCGATTTGGCCAACAGGTCATCGGCTTCGTTGAAGCGAATTCCGGAGAGTCGCTCGATCCGTCGGAATTGAAGGCGCAACTCCAAGACCGCCTCGCCGGATACAAGGTTCCCCGCCACCTCGTGGTCGTTGACTCAATTGGGCGCGCCGCAAACGGCAAAGTTGATCAGGCCCGATGGAAGGCCGAGGCTGAGCGCATCGGAAGTGCGTCGACCTGAGTTCTTCTGTGAGACTGCGGTTGTGAGCGAGACCACAACACCGATCCCACCAGAGAGCGAGAGCATCGATCCTTCTGAATCGGAGCCCGAGAATCCACGTCTTGATCACTGGATCAACAAGACAACGGTGCCACTCGATCTGATCGCGTTGTGCACGATCTGGCTTACCGTCATCCCGTTTGGAGCGATCCACAGCGTCGCCAGACATGAAGGACTCTGGTACATCGGCCGCATCGCGATTTCCGTGATTTACGGAATCGATATGGCCGTGCGCACATTTCTCGCAAAGCGTCGCTGGCACTATTTCACTCATCATCCAGTCGGCGTGTTGGCGGTTGTGCTTCCGGTCATTCGACTGGTGTTCAGCCTCCGACTTCTTCGATCAATGTTCAAGAAGGGGAACACGGCTCACTTCCTCTTCGTCTCCGTCGTGTTGCTTATCAATCTGATGATCATTGTGTGGGGCTTCGAGCGCACAGCGCCGGGTGCCAACATCACGTCTATTGGCATCGCAATTTGGTGGGGTTGTGTCACGGTCTTCACCGTTGGATACGGCGATTACTACCCGATTACGACTGCCGGACGTACTGCGGCAGTTGCAATCATGATCTTGGGTCTGACAACGGCAGCGGTTATTACCGCGCAAATCGCCTCAAGTTTCATGGATCAGGCTCAGACACGTCGCAGCGCGAAATTGGGAGTACATGACGACTCAACCGAGGGTCGACTGAAGCGAATCGAAGAGATGCTGACCGAGCACTTCGAAAAGACCGATGCGAAACCCGATCAGACGTAGTCGCGGTGTCGAAGCCAGTTGATTGAGAGCCAACCCCAAATTGGTGGCAAATACGCCGTGAACATTCGTGCCGTGAACGTTGCGGCGATCGCTTGTTGATCGGGAATACCCGCTGCAGTGAAACCGGCAATAAGGCCAGCTTCAATAACGCCGATACCGCCGGGCACGGGAGCGATTCCGCCCAAGATTGAGGCGAACGTATTGATGATGATCAACTGCATTAGGCCCAGCGATTCGCCGTAGGTATGCAGTGCTGCCCACAACACGAGGGCGTAGAAGATTTGGGAAATTGCATTACCGGCCAGCATCTGCAGGCCTTTGCGCGGCTCCTTCATCACAGCGGCGAGGTTGTCTTTCGCGGCCTTGATCTGTGGCACAAGGAATTTCGTGATGCGGTGGCGAAGACCAGGGATGGTGAACACGATTGCTGCGATGACCGCAATCACGATTGCCAGAATCATGAGCTTTCCAGAGAGTCCGCTCGAGCTTCCTGATCCACCCTTACTAAGTGAGAACGCGCTCGCACCAAAGATGAGCGCAACCAAGAGGAAGACCACTTCAGTGAATCCGGAAGCAACGGAGTTAAGGAGACTGGACGTGACTGCGACGGCGGACTTCAAGCCTTGTTTCTGAAAGAACCGAACCTGAAGAGCGAACGTGGTGACGCCGCCGCCGGCGAGGCCGGTGAATTTGGTGCCGATTTCCAACATCACGACTGGTCGAAGGGGGAGAGGTTTACTTACCGAACCCAACAGTGACATTGAGAGTCCACCGATTGGTACCCAAGCCAAGAGGAAAACGACAGGCACCCAGATCCAGTGCGCATCTTTGAACATGGTCGACCACTCGACGTGAGCGAACTGTCCAATAAGCAAGTACATGCCGAGAATCGTGAATGCCGCGATGAGGATCGACGAGGGAGCGACGCGTCGAAGTTCTTCAAGCTTGGGTGCTTCGACACCAGTGGCTGTGCTGATCTCCTCACGCAATTTCGCGCAGAGCTTTTTGAGACCGTCGGCGGATCGGCGATTGACACGCGGCAGCGCCGTCGTCTGTAGATACGGGAGTAACGCTGCGAGTCCGTCTTTGCCGAGGGAAGACATTGCCGCGTTGATCGCCCGTTGGTCCCCAACTAAATCGGCGAGTGTTGCGAGGAGGGCGACACGGTCTGACAAGTAGGCATCTTGATCTGGTGTCGTATTCGCCGTAGCGAGATCACTAAAGGCTGCACCTTCGGCGGTGACGAGGAAGGTCTTTGCCCATATACCGCCATGGGTGATGCCGGCGTTGTGAAGTTTGTTCAGTTCGGCCCACGCATCGGCAAGCACATCATCGGTGAGTGTCTCTGGAGTGGCCTGATCAAATGTCGTGCCGCTCGTTGCATCGAGCACAAGCGTTGCGTCACCGCGCGATCCGATTGTCGCTGCAGTGACAACGCTTGGCACTCGAACGTCGGCACGCTGTGCGAGAAGGAGAGCAAAGGCTCGGTGTTCAATTTGCCCCTGTCGACTGAAGTTCAGAACCGGCCCTGAATCTTTGTACCAAAGGAATCTTCCGAGTTTGGTGAGCAACTGTGCATCGGTGGCATCTCTCCCGATCACGACAACGCGAAGTGGGGTGCCGTCGGATGTGGTTCCGTCGTAGGCCTTTTCTCCCCATGCCTGCACAGAACTCACGGCGAGTTCTTGGGCAGTAATGCCGATGGTTGCGAGATCGCTGGTCACTTCAGTTGGATCCGGTGCGCCATCGGGAGAACCCAATGCGAGATGAATTGAAGCGGCGATCGCCCATCCGAGTGCAATTGCACCGAAGATGCCGGCCGGGTACCCATCGGTCCTTGCTGTTGCGCTCACGGCAACGATAAGCAGCAAGGTCATCATGAGCCGTCGTGACGGACGAGTGAGCTCAGGTCCGGCCACGAAGAAGACGGCGGCAAGAACAGTGATTCGAAGCGGCGGGAATTGCGGATAGTGGGAGAGTCCCTTCGCTGCCGCTCCAACGACGGAGGGCGCATCGATGAGGTGCTGGAGTCCGAGAACAATCAGGGCTCCACCGCCAAGTGCGATGGTGATTCCCGCAATAAAGCGCATGCGCCGCGAGGACAGCGCGATCACGTACACGACGATGATCGCAACGACGACACCGCCACCATTGGCGATGCTCGCAACACGTAAGACGGGATCTGGCAGCGACTCAACTGCAGAGTGAATGGAACGCTCAAAATGCGAATACGAAAGTGCGCCGATTGTTCCGAGTGCGAACAGAAGTACTCCAGAAACGACCCGCAGAACGTCGCTGGAGCGTCGATGAAGTCCGTGATCGGGTACAACACCAAAGAGCGTCAGCCATCCCGCTTTTGTTGGAAGGTGATGCGTGTGGCGACGTTGAGTCATGAGTTACGACATCGCCGCCGACGCGAATGCTCGCATTTCGCGTTCCACGTCGGGGCCAGCAGGTGTGTAGAGAATTTCCCTCACGCCCATCGATGACGCGTGAGCGACCTTTGCTTTGATCGACGCTGCATCGCCTGTCCAGCCGACGCCAGCAAGAGTTGCTTCGTCGGCGAGGTCGAGCACCACCTGGTCTCGACCGAACACTTCAGTGACGTGACCTTCGTGCACTGCGAGGTGGCGTTCCGCTTCGGGGCGTGCAGCTTCGACATCGGCGAGCCATTCAGCGCCTCCAGGCATTGCCGAAAGAAACTCTGGCGCGGCCTCCCAACAGCCGTGGTAGCCGACGACATACCAAGGGCCGATTGCCGCCCTTGCCCGAGGGGATCCAGCGGATTCGCCGTCATCAAGAACCGATCCAGACACCATGAGGACTTGATGTCCCCAAGGACCGTCGAGAGGTTGGACCCCGATGAGGCCAAGACAGGTTCCGTTGGCGATGAGTTCGGCAGTGATGTCCAAACCCTTTGGGCCCATTGCTGACAACAAGAGCGGCACGTCGATGGGACGCGATGCTGCAAGTGAAGGACGGTGAATCATCTGCACCTTCTCGCCGTCAACTTCGGCGACTCCACCTTGCAGAAGTGTGTGAAGTGTCTCGATGTACGTGCGAGTCGCTTTCCACGACAACGCCTTCTTGCCGAGAACCATGCGGGCGGTAAAGCCTGTGCCGAAGCCGACCATGAGTCGACCCGGTGCCATGCGTTCGATGGTGGCAATGGCAGAAGCGGTCGTCATCACGTGGCGAAGATTTGGGACCAACACGGCCGTGCCGACATCGAGATTGTTTGTTGCCATGATGATGTTGGCAATGTTGATCCAAATGTCTTCGTAAAGGGCAGCGGAGTCATAGAGCCATGCTCGGCGGAATCCAAGTTCTTCGGCGAGTTGCGCGTGGCGGACAGCTTCTGGTCCGGGGGTGATGCCGATTGAAATTTCCATTTGGTCATCCTCGCACGCTTGAGGCCGAGGAGTGTGTGGAATGCCGCTGAAGGAACTGGCAGGATCAGACCAGTTCGATAAGGGGGAGTCATGGCATCAACGCGAACACCAGGAGAACAGGCCGCCGACGAATGGGCAGTGCGGAACGTCATTGTTCGGTTGGCGCAATACGCCGACGGTCTTGGTTCTTGTGAGCAATACGCCGACCTCTTTACGGAAGATGCCGACTGGTTGATGCCGAATGCCCCTCGTAAAGGTCGGGCCGACATTCTCGAAGGAAGCATCGCTCGGCGAGCCGAAGGTGGGGTCGGGCCAGGAAGCAATTCCCGACATGTGGTCGCCTCCACTGCCGTCGAGTTCACGACCGACGATGAGGCTGTTGCCGACTCCTATTGGGTCTATTACGTCGAGACCAATGTGGCTCCGCGCGTCACTCTCGTTGG
>JALQSZ010000039.1:4664-10119 GCA_023264135.1 Acidimicrobiales bacterium | reverse complement strand
AGCACGATGTCGTCAGGTCCACCGCTTCGGTGAAAGACGACCTCTACCCGCTGGCCGATGGCAACGTCCTCATGATCGCAGCCCACCAAATTCGAGAGGATCGACCACCCCTCATCCATCGTCACGATGATCGGCACATAGGGCGTTTCGAACGCCGGTGTCACAGGGCGCCAGACACGGGTCCAGCTGTAGATCTCCCCCTTGCCAGTGCTGTCGACCCACTCGAGAGACATTGATGCGCATTCGGCGCACATCAATGACGGCGTATGCGTTGGAGCGCCACATTCAAGACACCGTTGAAAGCGCAACACCCCTTCGCGACAACCCTGCCAATACGGTTCGGACAGCGGCCCTGGAACCGGAAGCGGAATGTCACCCGATTGTGGTGTGAGCAAACTCATGGTCGTTCCTTTCCAAGCAACAACACGTCGGTAAACAACGCACCGGATCCGCCGCCGGTACACATTGCGACCTCGGCATCGGGAACCTGCGATGACGTGCACTCGCCTCGGAGTTGTTGGACCCCGCGCACAACGCGCTGAAACAACTGCACTGATGCACCGCCGTGGCTAAACGACATTGTTCCGCCGTCGGTCGTGATCGGGTGCCGGCCTCCGGGCTCAATCACTCCCGACATCACATAGTCGCCACCTTCACCTTCGGCGCAAAATCCGTAGGCCTCGAACTGACGAATGAGTTCAAACGAGAACGGATCGTAAAACTCACAGACATCGACATCGGTTGGACCCAACCCTGCAGACGCGAACGCTTCCTCGGCTGCACGTCGACCAACGTGTCCGGCAATGAGGTCAGGACGGCGGACGCCACCGAGATCCCAAACCGGAGGATGCTGATACGACGGACCGTAATGATCGGTTCCGCCGCCTAACAGAAACACCGGAGCCTTGGCCGTGTCATCGGTGCGATCGGCTCGAGTGAGAACAAGCGCCGTTCCACCTTCAGACGTCATTGCACAATCGAGAAGGTGGAACGGGTCGGCGACCATTCGACTTTCAAGAATGTCTGCGGCAGTGAATGGTCCGCGCCCGAAATACACCGCTTCAGGATTGACGTGACCATTGTTTCGAATCGTTGCCGCAACATGTGCCATCGACTCAGACGTAGTGCCGTACATATGCATGTGGCGACGAGCCATCAATGCGAACTCGGCGGCGGTGAACATGCCGTACGCAGCAACAAACTCATTCGTCGGTCGAGTCCAAGGCGCAGTCGATGCGTGTTGGCGATAGCTTCCGGCCTCACCGGTGGCGATAAGCACGGTGTTCGCTAAGCCACACGCGATCGCCATCGCCCCTTCGATCACCGCGGGAATTCCTAACGGCGACATCGACCTCCAGGCCGGACCGATTCGGCTTTGGTAGAGAAAGTTGCTGGCGATTCCACCAACGACTCCATCGATGTCACGTGGCTCGAGGCCAGCGTCGGCAATCGCTCCTAAGGCCGCTTCAAGCGCAATGCTCTGCGTATCGTGACCTTCGAGCACACGGGCTTGTTTGGTGTTGAACACCCCAACGATCGCCACGTCGCGAAATGGATGACCCACGGTGCTGTCTCACTCCCCCAACGCCGGTTTGTCACAATGACAGCGCGGCTACTCGTTCCTTCCTAGCATCGCACCTATGACTGCTGCTCCCCGACCACTCGCCGTCACCCTCGACGACGGCACCGTTCTACAAGGCGACCTCTATCTTCCTGATGACGACACCATGTCGGCACCTGCAGTCATCATGAGTCATGGCTTCTCTGCAACACGAGCCATGGGACTGCCCTGGTTCGCAGCGTCATTCGCGAGGGCCGGCTATGTGGTGTACCTCTACGATCATCGTGGTCTCGGCGAATCTTCCGGTGAACCTCGCAACATCGTTGATCCGTGGTCACAGACTCACGACATGTGGGAAGTCGTTGATCAAGTTCGCACTTGGCCTGAAGTCCATCCCGATCGTGTCGCGCTTTGGGGTTCGAGTTTCAGTGGCGGTGAAGCCATCGTGCTTGGCGCACTGCACCCCGACATCAAAGCGGTCATTGCCAATGCCCCGTTCGCTGGCCTCGGCGATCTCATGGCGAATCCCTCACATGCCGCACAACGCTTCATTGCCATGCGCGTGGCATTCGACAATTCCACGCTCGACGTTGGCGTTCGAGAGATTGGGCCGATGGCCGTCGTCCTCGACGAAGGAATCGACGCAGCGGTGCTACCCCAACCCGAATCTTCCGAATGGTTCCTCGCTCACGGTCCCGACAACGGATGGACGAACTCCGTCACCATGGTGATGACGACAACGCCACCGTTTGATCCAGCTGCATGTTCGCCGTTCCTCGATGGCACCGCGCTTCTCATGGTCGTCGCAACAAACGACGAAGTCGCATCCACTGCGGTTGCACTCGACACGTACGAGCGAGCCTCGACACCTAAGCGACTCGCCATGATTGAAGGCCATCACTTCAGCGCGTATGAGAATCCCGAGCGCGAAAACGCCTTCGACGCAATGGTCGACTTCCTCGATGAATATCTCTAAAAACGTTGTGACGGTTCGCTAGCCAACAACAACGTTGGGGCGAGGAATTCCCTGCGCCTCGCATAGCGCGTAATAGCCCGCCAACGAGGTTGCGCCGTCGGTTACAGAATCGACGTTGCCGTCGGCATCGAGATTCAAATTTGATCCGTACATGTGGAACCACACCTGCGTGTTGTCTTCGATGCATTGCAGCGTGTGAATCGAACCTGCAGGTTCATAGAGGAACGAACCCGCTCGATTGACGTAGTCGTATTCCTTGTACTTCCAGCCGCCGCTGACCGTGTAGCCCCACACCGGACCGGTGTGCTTATGGGTTTGTACCTCGAACCCCGCTTGCATGATGTTCTCGACGATCCAAAGACCCTCTTCGATCTTCACCTGCAAAACGCGAAGTTTGTTACCGCCGCCAATTTCGACCCACGGAAGGTCACTTTCACCGATATGTACAGCTTCAGGTGCGCCTGTAGTGGTGATGGTCATCGGATCCCCCTGGGTCGAGTTGTCATGTGATGTTAGGTGGTTAGCGCATACCGCGAACGAGTCGGCCGGGACGTGCTCCAGTGTCGTGATCGTTCTCGCGAGTGATTTCTCCGGCCACGATCGTGTAGCGATAACCGCTTGCCCGCTGGATGAGGCGATGGCCTCCTGCGGGGAGATCATGCACGAGTTCGGGATGCAGCAATTGAAGATTCTCGAAATCGATCACATTGAGATCGGCCCGCTTGCCAACTTCGAGCGATCCCCGATCACCGAGTCCGTACACCGAGGCCGTCTCGAGCGTCTGCATTCGAACCGCCGATTCGAGTGAGAGTCGCGGCCCTCGGGATCGGTCACGGACCCAATGGGTGAGCACCACCGTTGGCATGCACGCATCGACAAGGAGATTGCAGTGTGCACCGGCATCAGACACGCCAAGAACAGAAGCGGGGTGCGTGATCATGTCGTACACACCATCGAGGCCAGCATTCGCGTAGTTATTGATTCCGGCCATCATGAGAGCACGGCCGTCGCGATCAAGCATGCGGTCGTACATCATTTCCATTTCGCTGACACCAGCGGCAGCGGCGAGTCCAGCGATGCTGTCTTCCGGCCCGGGCTCCTGATCGATGACATCGGTCATCGGAAAAATGATCGACGCGCCATTCTGCGCAAAGACGGAAATTCCTTCATACAACTCACCGCTGGGCGGGAGATCCTCTTCGGAAAGGATTGCTGCTTTCACCGCGGGGTCGCGCATCGCTTCGACAAGCGCATCAAGATTGCCGTTTGACTCCTCACGAATTCGGCGGAAGGTCGGACGACGCAAGAACGCGTGCGAGGACGTCAGCCCAATAAGCAGTCCTTGACTCTTGGCCGAAACCTGAGGAATCACCATTGCTCCATCAGCGCGGGCTTCGAGCGCCAGATCAAGCAATTCGCGATACAGCCCGATGTTGCTCGGGATCTGATTCAGGATCATCAACACCGGAATCGAAAATTCCGCCGACATCCGACGCATCCAGTCGAATTCTTTGATCAGCATCTCTGGGTCCGAACTCACCACGCCGAGCGGTGAGACTTCGAACACTGGTTGGCCAAACTCATGCAACGCTTCGGCAATCGCCCAGAGTTCATCGGCGTTGGCGTGTGTGCCAGGCACATAGGTTCCATCAGGCGCTTGGTGAGCATAGGTGCGCGAGGTTGAGAACCCGAGTGCGCCGGCTTGAAGCGCTTCGGTGACGAGAGTTGCCATCTGCGCAGCATCGTCAGCAGTGGCGACGTGATCTCCAACTGCCCGATCACCCATTACCCAAACACGCAACGCACCGTGCGTGATTTGCGTAGCGACATCAATCGACCATTGACGCTTCTCGAGCGCATCGAGGTAGTCGGGATAGGTGATCCAATCCCAAGACATGCCTTCGGTGAGCGCGACACCAGGAATGTCTTCGACACCTTCCATCAAATGGACAAGCTGCTCGCGTCGTTCGGGACGCACCGGAGCGAAGCCGACGCCGCAATTACCAGCCACGATCGTGGTGACTCCATGCGAGACCGACGGCTCAAGAATTTCGTCCCACGTAATTTGTCCGTCGAAATGGGTGTGAATGTCGACAAACCCTGGCGTGACAAGGAGGCCCGTCGCATCGATTTCTCGTGAACCGGCACCATGCACGGTGCCGCCAACCTGCGTAAGCACACCATCAGTGACTGCCACATCGCCGACAAAGCGCGATCGGCCTGTGCCGTCGACGATGGTGCCATTGCGAAGTACGAGGTCGTGAATGGTCATCGCTGCGATCCCACTTCTGCAATACAACCGGGACCTTCCGACAGCGTGAGTTGCGTACCGTCTTTCCGAATCGGGACGCCGTTGACCAAAACGTGCCGGACTCCCTCAGGTTGATCTGCGGTCAAGCGCTCAGAATTTGCCGGGAAGTCCGCAACGCGGCGGATCGGCCCCGGAGCAACAGTTGCCGGGTCGAACACAACAATGTCGGCCCAAGCACCGACGCGAAGTTCTCCACGGTCGACAATCTGGAAGAGATCGGCTTGCGATTTTGTGAGTCGATGCACCGCTTGTTCAAGCGTCATGACGTTTCGATCGCGAACCCAATTGCCAAGCAGGTCGGTCGCCTGCGGAGCGTCACAGAGTTGTCCGACATGGGCTCCCGCGTCTGAGAGTCCGAAAGCGCAGTGTTCCTCGGAGATAAGGAATGCAACCTCAGTTGGATCATCGTTTGCGACGACACAACGCACACGAAGCAGAAGGTCTGGATCCTCCAACGCGAGGTCGAGGACGAAATCGAACGGATCGACGCCGCCCTCGAGTGCGAGATCAGCAACACGACGACCTTCGAGTTGTGGAGTCGTTGAACACTCGCTGATTTCGAATGTCTCCCAACGCGGAACCATAAAGGTCCCTGTCGACCACACCG
>JALQSZ010000039.1:0-4654 GCA_023264135.1 Acidimicrobiales bacterium | reverse complement strand
CGTGATCGGCGTACGCGGCACGTCGTTCGGCGAGCGATCCCGACATGAGTCCTGCGAATTCCGAATTCACGTTGAAAGTGAACGGTTCAGCCAGCGACATCGCAAACGACAGCGGCCGGGGAGAAACCTGCGGCCAAACATTTGCACCCCGCTCGACGCCGGCTCGATTGAGATCGACGAAATTCCTGTGCGTCATCGATGGCGTACTGAGCAGCGCCGTAATGGTGAACGGTGCACCCGAGGCCATTTGTAAATCGTAGATATCGGTGAGAGGAAGTATCTCCCCCGGCGTTACTTCGACGACACCCTTGCCCGCAGCCCCGACGCAATTGAAGAGCGCCTCGAGTTCGGCACGGTCAGCGAATCGCGACGGAATTGGTTTGCCATCGACACCACGATGCGTTGGCGCAACGCTCGTGGCGAATCCAACCGCGCCCGCATCAAGTGCCTCGGTCAACACCGCGACCATCTCCGCGATTTCGTCCGCTGTTGCGGCTCGTTCATAAGCATCGTCACCCATGACGAACAGTCGGAGCGCAGTGTGACCGATATAGGAAGTGAAGTTCAGACCAAGAGGTAGTGCCGCGACCGCATCGAGGTATTCGGGGAACGTGGAGAAATTCCAAGGGACTCCAGCAGCGAGTGCTGCAACATCCATGTCTTCGACATTCTCAAGCGTTCTCGCGATGAGTTCTCGATGCTCCGGGCGAGTTGGGGCAATTGAAAAACCGCAATTGCCCGCTATCACGGTGGTTACGCCATGGAAACTTGAGGGTGTGAGGGACGGATCCCAGAACACCTGAGCGTCGTAGTGAGTATGAATATCGATGAATCCCGGAGCAACGACACAGCCAGTGGCGTCGATTCGATCGTCACCAGAGAGATCGATACCGATCTCAGCAATGCGTCCGTCGACGACACGTACGTCGGCAACAAATCCTGGGGCGCCAGTGCCATCAATCACTGTTCCACCGGTGATCACGAGAGAGGTCATGTGTTGGAGTCTTTCATCTTGAGCCGTTCACGGTGAGGTCACGGACAAAGTCGAACTGGGAGTCGTTTCACACCGTTATTGAGATTTGATCGGACACGTTCAGGCTTTCCGGTCAGTGCAATACCGGGGAATGACGTGAGGAGTTCTTCAAAGAAGATTCGGCCTTCGAGGCGAGCGAGGTGCACGCCAAGACAAAAGTGCTCGCCGATACCGAATGACAGTTGAGGATTCGGCGAACGAGTGATGTCGAATCTCTGCGAATCGGCAAACACCGCTTCATCCCGATTCGCCGAGGTGTAATACATCGCCACCTTGTCGCCTTTCCGAATGTGTGCACCACTCAGGACCACATCTTCGGTGGCGGTTCGTCGGAAGTAGTGCAACGGATTGAACCAGCGCAGAATCTCCTCGATCGCCGACGGGATCAACGCTGGATCGTTACGAAGAAGCGTGAGCTGGTCCGGGTGATCAAGGAGCGCCCAGAGACCTCCGGCCATCATCGTGACGGTCGTGTCGTTTCCTGCGGTGATCATCTGGACCAACAAACTTCCGATATCGGCATCGGTCAGGTACCGACCATCGAACTCCTGACCGAGAATCACGTCCATGAGGTCGCCTTGAGGATCGGATGCGCGGCGATCGGCAGCGGAGGCCATTCCGTACATCGCCATCTGCATCGAGGAGTCGGCACTACCGGCTTCGGAGAGATCACCATCGGGATTGAGATCAGGGTCTTGACCACTCGTGTTCATCTGAGCGAGACGATGAAGCCACTCCCAATCCTTTTCCGGCAACCCGAAGAGTTGACCAATCACCTGCGTTGGGAGAGGACCAACAACATCGTGAACAAAGTCCACGTCGTTGAGCTTCTTCGACTCGGTGAAGATTTCACGGGTGATCAAACGAATTTGCTCTCCCATTCCGGCGATGACGCGCTGTGCGAATTCCGGAGCGAGCGGTTTGCGATACGAGATATGGCGGGGCGGATCCATCGACAGCAACATGTCGCGCATTCGAGCTAAGCGTTCAGGATCGAGATCCTCGAGGACAACGCCGCCCGCTTCACAAGAAAACAACCGAGGATTACGCGACACGTGCACAACATCAGCGTGACGAAGGACAGCCCAGTACCCTGGTTGACCGGGAATGTCCTGCCAATGCACGGGATCCTCACGGCGCAATCGCGTGAACTCCTCGTGCGGCGCACCGTTGACGTAGGTGTCCGGACTGTAGAGATCAATCACACCAACCACCCCCACTAACGCTCCCCTGCGTCATGAACTCTAGGAGTCTTGCCGAAGTACTCTGCGACGTGCCGCCTGATCCGATCTCGCTGCTCAGAAACGTCGAGCGAAGGAACTTCAATGGACATCGCAATGACCATGCCCACAATGGTCGCCCATAACCGAGCAGACACATTGGCCTGGTGTTCCGCAATCGATGAGGGCCCGTGGTCAAGTCTCGCGGTACCCGAACGCGTCACCTATCCAAGCCATTCGTGGATTGTTGAACTGTCCGCTGCTGCAGCAGTAACCGAACGGGTTCGGCTTTGGACCACGATCATCGTGTTGCCCGCCCACGATGCGGTCGACGTCGCGAAGCAGTTGGCGTCAGTTGATCAGCTCTCCAACGGACGACTCACAGTTGGAATCGGAGTCGGTGGACGCGAGCACGATTACCGAGCGATCTCAGGTTCATTCGATCGTCGGTGGTCGCGAATGGATGAACAGGTTGAAACCATGAAGCGCATCTGGAGCGGCGAGCCGCCCTTCGAAGGCGCCGATCCAGTCGGTCCCCCACCCGTTCAACCAGGTGGACCTCCATTCATCGCTGGAGCAATGGGTCCGAAGGCAATCGCTCGAGCGACGAAGTGGGCAAAGGGCGTCGACGATGGCTCAACCGTTTTCGGTATCGACCCAGCTGCAACTGAAGCTGCATTCACTCGCATCAGAGATATTTGGGCTGCGGAAGGACGCACTGAGGCTCCGCATATTTCCGCCAGCCTTTGGTATGCGCTTGGCGATGACGCGCAACAACGCCTCTACGACTACGGCTACTCCTACATGAAGATTTTCGGTGAAGAAGTTGGAACGATGATGGCATCGATGCTCGCAACCTCAACTGCCGAATCACTCCGCACCGCGGTCGCGCAACTCGATGCGCTCGGATGCGATGAGTTGTTTTTAGTGCCCACCACTGCTGACGTCACCGAACTTCATCGCACACGCGATGCGCTCGGAATCTGAACGGAGAACCAACGTGACCGACATGACCTATCGACATCTGGGCGAAAGTGGTCTCATGGTTTCGACCATCGGACTCGGATGCAACAACTTCGGGATGCGGATCGATGCCGCCGCCACGAAACGGGTTGTCGATGCTGCTCTTGATCACGGAATCACGATGTTCGACACGTCCGACTCCTACGGAGACTCCGAACTCTTTCTCGGCGATGCACTTGGTTCACGGCGTGACGACATTGTCCTCGCCACGAAATTCGGCAGTGACCTTCGCGGAGCAAACGGCGCTGATTGGGGCGCTCGCGGCTCACGTCGCTATATCCGCAAGGCAGTCGAGCGCTCGCTCACTCGACTGAAAACCGACTACATCGATCTCTACCAACTCCATATGCCCGATCCGCAAACTCCGATCGAAGAGACCCTCAGCGCACTCACCGGTCTCGTCCACGAGGGCAAGGTTCGCTACATCGGGAACTCAAATTTCGCAGGTTGGCAGATCGCTGATGCCGATTGGATTGCGCGCACAACAGGTTCGGTTCGCTTTGTCAGTGCACAAAACCACTACAACCTCATTGAGCGTGGTGCTGAAGCCGATGTGCTTCCGGCCTGCCAACGATTTGGACTCGGACAACTTCCCTACTTCCCTCTTGCAAGTGGACTTCTCACCGGCAAATACCAGCGCGGCGTACCTGCACCCGCCGATGGCCGAATCGCGGCGTGGCATATGGACGCGATGTTGTCCGACGCCAATTTCGACAAGGTCGATGCACTTTCTGCGTTCGCCACCGAGCGTGGAGTTTCGTTACTCCACGTCGCCCTTGGCGGATTGGCTTCTCGTCCAGCGGTGGCATCCGTGATCGCTGGAGCAACAACTCCCCAACAGATTGCGGCCAATGTCGAAGCGGGACTCTGGACACCAAGTCCTGAAGATCGAGCGGCGCTCGAAGGCGTCCTTAACTAGTTCTCGCGTCGAGCGGTCCAACATCGGTCAGTTCAACGACATTCCCACTGGGGTCGAGAACAAACGCGGCGCGGACGTTCACGCCGAAATCGACGCGCTCAGATGGCTCAGACAAGAACTGGACGTCGTTCGCAACGAGATGGGCCATGACGTTGTCCCAATCTGTTGACGTGATGTGAAGCGCAAGGTGAGGGAAACCTGGTCCGGGAATCGGCATCGTCTCGTGTTCGATGAAATGAAGTTGAAGATCGCCGACCCGCAACCACATGCCGGGAACGCCAAAATCGGGGCGAGGTAATTCCGTGAAACCAAAGAGGTCAACGTAAAACCCTCTCGCCGCGTCAAGGTCAGTACACACAATTGCGACGTGGGAAAAACCTGCAGCTAACGACGGAGTACTCATTAGAAAACGACGCTGTCGGCGCGCAATTGTGCAATGTCGTCGCCTCGTCCAAGTTC
>JALQSZ010000399.1 GCA_023264135.1 Acidimicrobiales bacterium | reverse complement strand
GGTCGTCGAAATCATCGAGCGTTGCTTCGGGAATGGTGTTGACCGTGTTCGGACCAATCAGCGAATCGACGTACAACGTGTCGGGGTAGGCAGGGTTCTTGGTGGAGGTTGATGCCCAAAGGGGACGTTGCGGACGAGCCCCGCGAGCAACAAGCGCGTCCCAACGCGGACCGCTGAACGTCTCGAGGAATGCTTCGTACGCGACCTGGGCGTTGGCTACTGCAACCTTTCCCATAAGCGCCTTCGCCTCGTCGCTCCCGATCGCTTCAAGGCGCTTGTCAGCCTCGGAATCGACACGACTAATGAAGAACGAAGCAACTGACGAAACGTTGGAAAGATCGCCCTCGCGTGCTTCGAGACCAGAGATATAGGCCTCCATCACTTCGCGGTATCGCTCAAGCGAGAAGAGAAGTGTGACGTTGACGCTCACGCCCTCGGAGATCATTGCCTTAATGGCCGGCAGACCCTCGGCGGTGCCGGGAATCTTGATGTAGAGATTTGGCTGGTTGATCAGCCCATGAAGGTGTCGCGCTGCCGAAGCGGTCCCGTCGGTGTCACGAGCAAGAAGTGGCGAAACTTCGATCGAGACATAACCATCGATCCCGTTGCTGGCGTCGTACACGGGTCGAAGGATCGACAACACGTTGTTGATGTCGGTCACCACGAGTTCCCAATAGGCGTCGGTTACCGAAGTTCCGGAATTGAGGAGCTGACGAAACTGTTCGTCGTACGCATCTCCACCGGAGATCGCCTTCTCGAAGATCGTCGGGTTGGAGGTCAGGCCGGTGATCCCCAGGTCGACCCAGCGTTGCATCTCGCCGCTTTCGATCCAGTCGCGACGGACGTTGTCGAGCCAAGGGCTCTGATCTTCTTGTGCGTACAGGTCAGTAAGTCGTGACATTGCGAAGCTCCGAATCAGTTGAGGACAAGACGAACGTGTTCGATGACATTTTCGACAGTCATGCCGAAGAGTTCCATGAGCTGAGGGCCGGGGGCGCTGGCGCCATAATGGTCGATCCCGACACACGCGTCGGCCCACAACGCCCATCCAAATGTTGAACCCGCTTCAACCGACACACGCGGAATTCCGTCGCCAAGAATTGCGTGCTGGTAGTCGCCGTCTTGTTCCATGAACAATTCCCAACAAGGCATGGAAACAACACGAGCGGAGATTCCCTCGGTCGCGAGTTGTTCGGCTGCGGCCACGCACAGCGACACTTCTGAACCAGTTCCGATCAAGACCACATCGGGATCGGATTCTGTGTTGCGAAGAATGTACGCACCGAGTTCAACATCGGTGTTTCCTGCCGTGCCCTCAAGCACGGGAAGATTCTGTCGACTGAGAACGAGAGCGGTTGGTCCGCCCTTTTCGATAGCGATTCTCCAGGCTTGCGCTGTTTCATTTGCATCTGCGGGTCGGATGACGCGCAACTTCGGCATGGCGCGAAGCGATGCGAGGTGTTCGATCGGTTGATGCGTTGGACCGTCCTCGCCGACGCCGATGGAATCGTGCGTCCACGAATAAATGACGTGGAGGTCGGAAAGTGCAGCGAGCCGAACCGGTGGGCGCATGTAGTCAGCGAACACG